>DASZWD010000043.1 GCA_035546775.1 Acidimicrobiales bacterium | reverse complement strand
CAGGTCCCGGTCTGTGGTTGTGGCGAGCAGGGCTGCGCCGACGCGTCGTACCAGTTTCGCGGGCGGTTTAGCGCCCACGACGTGCCGATCCTGGTTGAGGCACTCGAGTCCGTTCCACTGACGCACACCGCGCTTCGGGACAAGAACTACTGGCGGCCCGATGACCGCGACGAGTTCACACCGTTCTCCGAATGGCCCGGCTCCGCCGATCAGCGGTAGCGCATAGGTGCCGACCTAGTTCGGACTCGCTGGGCCAGACTCAGCACGTGACCGACGTCACACAACGTCTCCGTGATGCCTTCCGATGGCGCGAGGGCGAGGACACGCGGTACGCCGATCCGTCCGGCTGGTGGCGGGACGGTGACCTTTTGCGCGATACGGCGAGTGCACTCGCGTCGCTGCATCCGCGAGATGACGTGACGGTTGTCGCCGGAGTCGCGCGGGTTCACGCTCGGAGCGGCGGTCGCGTTAACGCTAGGCGTTGGATTCGTCGAGATTCGCAAGGACTCGAAGCGCGCCCTGGAGCCGAGCGAGCTGCTTCTCCGCAGCACCACTCCGCCGGACTACAACCAGCGCGGTCTGGTGTTGACGATGAATCGAAACCTGCTGAGCGCACGTGATCGCGTGCTGTTGGTCGACGAGTGGATCGTTACGGGCGCGCAAGCGACCGCGGCGCGTGACCTAGTTGAAGCTGCGGAAGCGAAGTGGATTGGTGTGGCGGTCATCCTCGACGACGTCAGTTCGGACGTTCGCCGGCGCCTGAACGTGCGGTCACTACTGCGGAATCACGAGCTGCCCTGGTAGCGCAGAAGTGCCGCTCTCGAGCACTTTCTCCGGCAGGATGCGCACGTGTCATTAAGTCCTGCGAGATTCACGGGTGGGATCGCCACACGGGGTGGACTGCACGCGTCAGGACCGTTCGGCGTCCTTGAGTTCGATGAGCGTGAATTGTCGATTCGAGGTGTGGGGTTGGCAAAGTGGATCGGGCTCAGGGGCGTTCGTGCGAGCCGCGGAGAGACTCAGGCCATTCGGTTGAGTACCGGGGCGCTGGCGGTCCGCGTCAGCATTATCCGCGCTGATGGCACTGAGGTGGAGCCGTATTTCGCGGCGTCGCAGCGGGGGCGTGTTCGGCAGGCGCTGATTGAGCGGAACTGGCCGATAGTCGAAGACCGGTGGAACTTTGGACTCCGCGGCAAGCAGGCGTCGGGCGAGGGAGATGCGACTGCGGCTGACCCCGCTGAGCGTCGCAAACGCACCGCGTTCAAGTGGCTCTCCCGTGCGGTCGGGGTTGGCGGTCTGGTTCTGCTTGCGTTCATTTGGACTCGGCCACTTCACGCCACGGTCTCTGGCGTTGTGTATGACTGCGGAACGGTGGCCTCATCGCCAATGCATTACAACCAGTTCCCGGCCAAGCTGGGCTCAGAAGCTGGGCGAGCGTGCCAGCATGCATCGAATCGCCAGTTCTTCGAAGGCTGGGTTGTCGCGGTCATCGGCGGGCCACTCGGCTTTGCTCTTCGTCTCGGCGCTCAGCGGGGGAGCCGCCGAGAGTGAACCGCTGCTCGTGGACCAGCCTCGTAACTGCGCGATAAGTGCCGCTCTCGCGCCCCCAGCTTCCGGCATGATGCGTGGGTGACCCGACCGGGGATCAGCGGCTGGTGCGATGACATTGACCACCGTGAGTGCCCACACATCAGGGGATTCGGCGGCGGGCCATTGCGCGATAAGCGGCCATGGGTCGTGCTCTGCAAGTGCGACTGCCACGCGAATTGCCCGCTATCGGCTCGCAAGGATGCCGTCCCCGAGGCCGACTGGTCGACAGCGTGCACATGCGCTGCCGCCGAGGCGGAACGCGAGCGCCTCGCAAAGGGTCGGGCCGCTTCCGCGGAGCGGCGCGAACGCACGCGCGCGGCCATGCGCGAGGTCGACCTCGAAGGAGGCAGAAGCGCCGCGGACATCCAGGCTGATATGGAAGCTGCCTATCGAAGGCATGGCGTCGAACCTGCGACCGATCTGGCAGGGTCGGCTTCCTTCGTCGAAGCGGTGACCGGCCCCCGGCTACTTCTCGTACCCCGACTCGCAAAGCTCGGGTGGCGTGGCCTTAGCGCTCTACGCCAGATCCTCCACGAAGACCGCGACGACGAACCGAACGACGACTAGCCCAGAAGTGCCCATCTCGCGAGGTCAGTGACACGGTGCCGTGCCGGGTTCCTCCTGAGAGCGGAGAGACGACGACGCCTGCGAGATCTAACCGACGGGGATTCGGCGCTCGGCGGCCTCGGCGAGGACGCGGCCGGGGCGCGTCGGGGTGAAGAGCAGGCGGGCGGACGATCCGGCTTCGGCGTGCTTGCGGCCGAGGTTGCGCACCATCGGCACCTTGTCGAGCAGCACCAGTTCGACGGCGAGTCCCAGGGCGGCCTGCGTGAGGTCGAGTGAGTCGGTGTCGGCGGGCGCGGCGCGCAGCGTTTCGATGACGGGACGCTCGAACAGCACTGGGTCGACGAGCGCCAGCGGGTCGTGGAGCACGAGTCCCGCCGGCACGAACACCACCCACCGGCGCGTCAGCACGTAGAGCGAGCGCGCCGAGAAGTAGGCAAGGGCGGCGCCGACGACGAGGACGGGCACGCCGAGGACGTAGTGACCACCGGCGACGAGGATGATGCCCTCGGCGGGTCCGACCACGACGAGCGCCGAGGCCAGCCACAGCGGCCCGAAGGCGACCGGTCCGGGCACGCGCAACGGGAACCGGCGTTCGTTGGCGTATGCCGGACCGTTGACGAACCACTCGGCGGCTTCGGGTCGCGCCGCTATCGCGGCGGCGACGATGGCGACGATCACCGCCGGTGTCCGCGCCGCCGCGGTGACGCCCACCCCGGCGGCGACGCCGACGCGCGCGACGGCGAGCGAGATCGGCGTGGCGACGCAGGTGGCGACGGCGACGGTCGCCCATCCCGCCCACAGCAACAGTGAAGCGGCGGTGCGGGCCCCGGTGTTCCAGCCGTCGAGCCGGTGGGCCAGCCCCGAGCCCGCGGCGATGGGCAGCAGCGCCCATGCGACGCGCAGCGCCCACGGCACACTGCGATCGATCCACACCCGCACCGCACGAGCGTGTCACACCCGATCACTAGGTTTACGAGTCGATGGCGATGGACCCTTCGAAGGAAGCCGAGCTGCGCGTCGAGGAGTTGCGGGCGCAGATCGCCCGCGCCAACACCGCCTACCACGTGCTCGACGCGCCCGAGATCCCCGACGCCGAGTACGACCTGCTCGTCCGCGAACTGCAGCAACTCGAGGAACAGTTCCCCGACCTGCGCACCGAGGACTCGCCGACGCAGACGATCGGTGCGCCCGCCTCGGCGCTGTTCACGCCCGTCGTACACAGCACGCGCATGACGTCGCTCGACAACGCCATGAACCTCGAAGAGCTCGAGGCATGGGGCAAGCGACTCGAGCGCGTCATCAGCGAAACGATGACGTTCGTGTGCGAGCCGAAGATCGACGGCGTCGCCATGTCGTTGCGCTTCGAGAGGGGCCGATTCGTGCGCGCCGCCACCCGCGGCGACGGGCGCGTCGGTGAAGACGTCACCGCCAACGTGGCCACGCTCGAGTCGATCCCGAAGCAGCTCGACCTCAAGAATCCACCCGACGTGCTCGAGGTGCGCGGCGAGGTGTACATGCCCGTGGCGTCGTTCACGCAGCTCAACGAGCGTCAGGAAGCCGCCGGGGCGACGCGCTTCGCCAACCCGCGCAACGCCGCGGCCGGGTCGCTGCGCCAGAAGGACCCGGCGATCACCGCCAGCCGCAAGCTCGGCTTCTTCGCCTATCAAATCGGCGAGATCGAAGGCGGTCCCACCTTCAAGGCGCACCAGGAGACGCTGGCGTTCGTGCGCGACGCCGGTCTGCCGGTCAACGACGCCATCCGCGCCGTCGACTCGCTTGTCGCGGTCCACGCCTACTGCGAGGAACGTCTCGCCAATCGCCACGCGCTGGCCTACGAGATCGACGGCGTCGTCGTGAAGGTCGACAACCTCGCGCAGCGCGAGGAACTCGGCTTCACGTCGAAGGCGCCGCGGTGGGCGATCGCGTTCAAGTTCCCGCCCGAGGAGCGCACGACGCTGCTGCGCGACATCCACGTCTCCATCGGCCGCACCGGTCAGGCGACGCCGTTCGCCATCCTCGAGCCGGTGTTCGTCGGCGGCTCGACGGTCGGACTCGCCACGCTGCACAACCAGGACCAGGTGGCGATCAAAGACGTGCGCCCCGGCGACACCGTCATCGTGCGCAAGGCGGGCGACGTGATCCCCGAAGTCGTGGGTCCGGTGCTGGCGCAGCGGCCGAAGGGGTCGAAGCCCTGGACCTTTCCCAAGAACTGCACGGTGTGTGAGCAGCCGCTGGTGCGACGTCCGGGCGAGTCGGCGACGTTCTGCGTCAACCCGGCGTGCCCGGCCAAGCAGTGGGCCGGGATCTGCCACTTCGTGTCACGCGGCGCCATGGACATCGAAGGCCTCGGCGAGCGGACCGTGTCGATCTTCTTGCAGGAGGGGCTGCTGTCGGATTCGGGCGACGTGTTCTTCCTCGACTACGACCGCATCTGCCAGCTCGAGGGCTTCGGCGACATCTCGGTCGAGAACCTCAAGGCGTCGGTCGACGCCGCGCGTGACCGCCCGCTCGCCAACCTGCTGTTCGGCCTCGGCATCAAGCACGTGGGCGGCGCGGTCGCCGCCGCGCTGGCCAAGGGACTCGGTTCGCTCGATGCCATCGCCAACGCCACGGTCGACCAGATCGAAGCGCTCGACGGGGTTGGCACCGTCATCGCCGAGAGCGTGGTCGCCTGGTTCGGCGATCCGGAGAATCAGACGCTGATCGAGAAGCTGCGCAAAGCGGGCGTCAACTTCGACGGACCCCCGCCGCCCGACGTCGCCCAGACCCTGACCGGCATGTCGATTGTCGTCACCGGCACACTCGAGAACTTCACCCGTGAACAGATCGAAGAAGCGATCGTCTCCCGCGGCGGCAAGTCACCCGGTTCCGTTTCCAAGAAGACGACGGCGGTGGTCGTCGGCGAAGGCCCCGGCGCCTCCAAGTTCACCAAAGCCCAAGAACTGAAGATCCCCATCCTCGACGAACAAGCCTTCGTCCACTTGCTCGAGACGGGCGAACTCCCTGAGTAGGCAAAGAGCGAGTCGCGTAGCGACGAGGGGCCGCAGGGCCGATTTACTCGGCCCGGAGGCTCACCAGACGTGCGCGACAAGCTCGCCGCCGAACCTCCGGTTCGGCGGCGATGTCTAGTGCGCCTCCCAGCACCAGCGGTATTGCTGGGCGTTGACGCGGGATTCGTCGGCCTTCCAGTAGAACACCACTGCGCAGCGGTGACCGGGGCGCAGCGCGCCGGTGGCGGTGTTCGGCCCCGGCGTGAAGCCGACGGTGTTCACGCCCTCGAGGTGGTCGACCTGATCGGCGGGGATCTCGATGCCCTCGACGATCAACGAGCCGACGAAACCGGTCTTGAGCTTGGCGAAGATGCGCGTCTGGCGCAGCACCGTGCTGTTGGCCGCCGGGCGCACGTCGAGCACGTTGAGCGAGTTGGTGATGTCGGGCTCGGGCGACTTGGACGACACGAACGCGATGTACATCGTCGCCGCGGCGAGCGCCAGCAGCAGCGACACCACGATGCGATACGGCGTCACCCGCGGCGACTTTCCCCCAGGCAGCGATCCGGCAGTCATCTCGGTTTCCACTCTACGGAGGGGAACGCCGAAATCGCGCGGCCGAGCAGCGCCATGACGACGATGGCCGCCACCGCAATCGCGACGCGTGGAGTGAGACTGCCGTGCGCGGACAGCGCGGCGACCAGTCCGCCGATCTCCCAGATCCACAGCCCCAGATAGCCGCCCGGATGGCGGCGCCAGGCGGCGAGGCAGAACGGCAGCTTGGCGCCCAGAAACACCACGCGCAGCGGGACCGCGCCGAGCGCCCCGCGCGCTACCAGCAGCGCAACCTGAGCTACTACCTCGACGACGGCGGCGCCAACCGCGATTTCGAGCCGGCGCGACGGTGCGTCCATGCCACGAGTTTCGCCGCTGGGCTAAGTACCGTGGAGTCATGGCCGGTGGAAGAGTTGCCGACCAAGTCGGACGCGTTCTCGGCGGGCGGTATCGCCTCGTCGCCCCGGTAGGCACCGGGGGATCCGCGCACGTCTACGTAGCCGACGACACCACGCTGCGGCGCCGGGTCGCAGTGAAGGTGCTGCAACCGGCGCTGGCGCTCGACCAGGGGTTCCTGCGGCGCTTCCGCGCCGAGGCGCAGGCGGCCGCCGCGCTCAACCACCCGAACATCATGCGCGTCTTCGACTGGGGCGAGGACGACGAGGGCCCGTTCCTCGTCATGGAGTTCCTCGGCGGCGGCACGCTGCGCGACATGCTCGACTCGGGGCGGCGCCTCTCGGTGGCGCAAGCCGTGCTCGTCGGGCTCGAGTGCGCCCGCGCCCTCGACTACGCCCACCGCCGCGGCTTGGTGCATCGCGACATCAAGCCGGCGAACATCTGCTTCGACGACGAAGGCCGCGCGGCGGTCGCCGACTTCGGCTTGGCGCGCGCTCTCGCCGAGGCGGCCTGGACCGAACCCGACGGCGTGCTGCTGGGAACGGCGCGCTACGCCGCGCCCGAAGCGGCGCAGGGCAAGAGCGTCGACGGCAAAGCCGACATCTACGCGCTCGCCCTCGTGCTGCTCGAAGCCGTCACCGGTGATCCGCCGCCGGTGGGCGACACCACCGTGTCGACGTTGATGGCGCGCGCCAACCAGCCGATCGTGGCGCCCTTCGGCCTCGGCCCGCTCGGGCCGATCGTGGACGCGGCGGGCGTGGTGGACCCCGACGACCGTCCCGACGCCGCCGATCTCGCCGTGATGCTCGCCCAGGCGGCGCGGGAACTCGACGCCCCCGAGCCGATGCCGGTTACCACCGTGCTCGACCTCGACGCCCGGGCCCCGTCGGCCGCCGCCGCCGACCCCACCGAGATGGGCGTCACGTCGGTGCTGCCGATCGTCGGCGAGGCGCCCGTGGCCGACGAACCCGTCGTGAACGGCCACCGGACCCGTCGACGCGTGAGCATGGTGATCGGGGCCCTCGTCGCCATCGCCGCGTTGGTCGCGGCCGGCCTCTACGTCCCCACGATCCTCAAGCCGTTCCACACCGTGCCCAACGTCGAGAAGCTGTCGCTGCAGGATGCCTCGGCACGGCTGAACGCGCTGCACTACCGCGTCGACGTGCGCCACGACTGGTCCGACACGATCGCCGCCGGGGCGATAATCAAGCAGGACCCGCCGGCGCTCAAGCGTCGCCGTGAAGACACGACCGTTCACATCACGGAGTCGAAGGGTCCGGCCCCGATCGACATCCCAACGATCGACGGTGAGACCGAGCAGCACGCGCGGGACCTGCTCGAGGTGGCGAAGTTCAAGGTCGGCGAGAACGTCGACCGGCCGTTCAACGAGACGGTGCCCAAGGGCACGGTCATCAGCCACACGCCGACCACGAAGCAGGCGCCCAAGTTCTCGACCATCCATCTCGTCGTGTCGAACGGACCGCAGCCGCGCACGATCTCGGACTGGACGAACAAGCCCTTCGCCGACGCGAAGAAGAACATCGAATCTGTCGGCCTCGTCGTGAAGCGCGTCGACGGGTACTCGGACACGATCGCGGTGGGCAACGTGATCAGCACCTCGCCCGGCGCCAACCAGACGGCGCCGAAGGGCTCGACCGTCACCGTCGTGGTGTGCGCGGGTCCGGCGAGCGTGGCCATGCCCGACGTGACCGGCAAGACCATCGACCAGGCGACCCAGGTCCTCCAGAACAACGGCCTGTCCGTCGGCGCCGTGGTCGGGCCGGGCAAAGGCGGCGGGCGCCACGTGTTCACCACCGATCCCGGACCCGGCACGAAGGTGCAGCGCGGCAGCGGCGTCACCCTCTACGTGACGAAGAACTGACGATCCATACCGTGCAGTAGGGTCGATTCCCTCGTAATCCAATCTGGGAGGGAACCATGGGCAGCCTTGACGGGCGCGTAGCCATCATCACGGGCGCCGGCGGGGGCATCGGTCGCGAGCACGCGCTGCTGTTCGCCGCCGAGGGCGCCAAGGTCGTCGTCAACGACCTCGGAGGCGCAATGGACGGCAGCGGCGACGACCGCAGCGTCGCGCAGAAGGTCGTCGACGAGATCAAGGACATGGGCGGCGAGGCCGTCGCCAACACCGACAACATCGCCGACTGGGAAGGCGGCCAGCGCCTCATCAACACCGCCATCGAGGCTTTCGGCGACCTCCACATCCTGGTCAACAACGCCGGCATCCTGCGCGACCGCGTGCTGGTCAACATGAGCGAAGAGGAGTGGGACGCCGTCATCCACGTCCACCTCAAGGGACACTTCGTGCCGACGCGCTGGGCCGCCGCCTACTGGCGTGAGCAGACCAAGGCAGGCAAGCAGGTCAACGCCGCGCTGGTGCACACGTCGTCGACGTCGGGCCTGCTCGGCAATCCCGGCCAGACCAACTACGGAGCCGCCAAGGCGGGCATCGCGTCGTTCTCGATCATCTGCGCTCAGGAACTCGCCCGCTACGGCGTGCGCTCCAACACGATCGCTCCCGCCGCCCGCACCCGTCTAACCGAGGCGACCCCGGGTCTCGGCGACATGGTCAAGCCGCCCGAGGACGCCGCCAAGTTCGACGCCTGGGACCCGGCGAACGTGAGCCCGCTGGTGGCCTACCTGTCGACCGCGGACTGCCCCCTCACCGGCAAGACGTTCTTCGTGCAGGGCTCCCGCGTGTCGCTCATGACGCCGTGGGCCATGGGCGAGACCTTCGACGCCAACAACGAGCGCTGGACCGTGGAAGGCCTGGCGAACAACCTCAAATCGTTGGCGTAGTTACCGGAAAAATTTGGGAAATTTCCTCGCGAGAAACCGCGAGGGTCCCCCGTTGAACTGACTGACAGGGCCCGAGAGGGTGACGAGTCGAGGCAGTGTTCCCCAGCCGCTGCCGGTGCCGTCGCCCTCTCGGGCCTTGTCGCGTCAGTTCGCAGCCACGCCAGCGCGCCGGTACGTTTCCAGGTCCTGTGACTTCCACCGCGACCTGGGAGCGTTTGCAATCCCGTCCCCGGTATCGGTGGTTGGTCCTGTGGACGGTGATGGGAGGGTTGTTCTCCGTCAACGTCACGTTCACGATCCTGGCGGTGGCGTTGCCGCGCATCGCACACGACTTCCACACGAGTCGCAACACGATGACGTGGGTGATCACCGGGCCGCTCCTCGCGTTCGGCGTCGCGGCGCCGTCGCTGGGCAAGGCGGCGGACCAGTACGGCCACAAACGCGTGTACCAGCTCGGGCTGATCCTGTCGTTTACCGCGGCCGGGTTGTCGACGCTGGCGTGGGGCGCGCTACCCCTCATCGTCATCCGCACGATCGGCTCGCTCGAAGGCGCGGCGACGGGCGCAGCGTCGATGGCGATCGTGATGCGCACCTTCGAGCGCGAGGACCGCGTCAAGGCCATGGGGTGGTGGTCGCTCGTGGGCGCCGGCGGGCCGGTGATCGGCGTCGTCCTCGGCGGGTTCATTCTCCAGGCGATCGGGTGGCGGGCGATCTTCGCCTGCCAGATGCCGCTGATCGCGACCGCGTTCGTCGTCGGCTCGGTCGTGTTGCCGAAGACCGAGACGCTGCCGCCGCAGAAGTTCGACGTCGCTGGCGCGCTCACGCTCTCGGGTGGGATCGCCGCGCTCCTGTTCGCCATCAACCAGGGTCCCGAGCTCGGGTGGAGCAACAACTTCGTGCGCGCCGGCTTCGTGGTGTGTCCGCTGCTGCTGTGGCAGTTCGTGCGCGTCGAGCGGCGCAGCGACAACCCGCTCATCTCGCTCGAGTACCTGAAGAAGCCGGCGTTCGCGTTTCCTGTCGCGAGCAACGCCTTCGCCAACAGCGCCTACATGGGTGGGTTCATCCTGACGCCGGCGCTGTTGCAGGTCGTGTACCACTACAGCGACGAGAAGATCGGCCTGCTGGTCATCGCCCGGCCGCTGTCGTTCTCGATCCTGTCGCCGATCGCGGGCTACCTCGCGGTGCGCATCGGGCAACGGACCTCCGCGGTGGCGGGCACGCTGTTCGTTGTCACGTCGATGGGCGTGTTCGCGCTCCTGGGTGCGTCGTCACCCAACCTGCTGATCATCCTCGCCCTGTCGTTGTCGGGCGTCGGCCTCGGCGTGTCGCAACCGTCGATCTCGGCGGGCGTGGCCAACGCCGTCGCGGATCACGACCTCGGCGTCGCCAGCGCGGCGATGCAGTTGATGCAGAACGTCGGGGTCGTGTCGGGCATCCAGATCATGACGTCGGTGCAGACGTCGATCGGCAAGGACGCGTCGGGCGCCGCCGCGCTCCACAGCTTTCACGTCGCCTATCTCGTCGGCGGCGGCCTGTGCGCCATCGGCGTGCTGCTCGCGACGGGTGTCAGAAACGAGCACACCCGTCCCGAGCTGCACCCCGAGCTGTTCGAGTCCTTCTAGCTACTCGGTGATGTCGGCGATCTTCTGCGACATCTCCGCCGCGGTGGCGTCGGGCGCACCGGCCTGCATCGCCATCAGCTTGGTCATGTCGCCGTCGACCTTGATCTTGCCGGACATGAACGCCTGCATCCCGGCCTGCGGATTGCCGTCGACGAAGATCGCCTTGGCCGTCGCGTAGTCGAGGGTGACGGTGACATCGGGGTTGTCGAGGTGGCCCGTGTCCATGTCCATCTCGCCCGACGTGGTGTCCATGTGGGCCTGGATCGTGCCATCACCGAAGGGCACGTCGGTGATGATCTGATTCATCTTCACGACGTGGGCCAGCGGCGCGGTCTTGCCGCGGTACTCCTCGCGGATTGCCTTCGCCGCGTCCATCCATTCGTCGGACAGGAAGGGATACTTCGCCACGCTTACTCCTTTTTCGGGGGGTTGCTGATGCGCCGCGCACCCTAGTGCTGCTCGGTATCGTCGGAAAACAGTGGCGGCGGTCAACGAGATCCGAGACAAGAAGTACCTGCGGCTCC
Organism: Acidimicrobiales bacterium; assembly: GCA_035546775.1. NCBI lineage: Bacteria > Bacillati > Actinomycetota > Acidimicrobiia > Acidimicrobiales > Acidimicrobiales bacterium. The sequence continues at coordinate 5,304 of DASZWD010000043.1, read as the reverse complement.
TGTTGCTGCTGCTCGTCTCCGCGGCGTTCTTCGAGGGCTACGACGGCTCGATCCTCTCGCTGCTGCTGCCCAACATCCAGAGCACGTTCCGCGTCAGCGAAGCCACCCTCGGCGTGACGCGCATCCCGATCGAACTCGGTCTGTTCGTGGCGTTCTTCGTCACGCGCCTATCGGACCGGTGGGGCCGGCGCCCGCTGCTGCTGTGGTCGGTGATCGGCTACACGATCTTCACCGCCGCCACGGCGTTCTCGTGGGACATCTGGAGCTTCGCCTTGTTCCAGTTCGGGTCGCGCATCTTCCTCGGCGCCGAATACGCCGTGGGCGTCACGATGATCGTCGAGGAGTACCCCGCCGGAAAGCGGGGGCGAGCCCTTGGCACCCTGCTCACCTTCAGTGCGCTCGGCACGATCGCGGTGGGTCTGCTGATCGGCGTCGGCCTTCAAGACAGCGGGCTCGGGTGGCGGGCCTTCTATCTCGTCGGCCTCGTGCCCTTGCTGCTGCTCATCCCCGCGCGGCGCCGGCTGAAGGAAACGCAGCGCTTCGTCGACATGCGCGAGGAACGCCGCCGCGGCGAAGTGCACGAAGAGGTTCCGATGTTGGAGCCGTGGAAGCCGGAGTACCGGCGCAACTTGGTGCTCGTGGGCATCATCCACACGATGCGGTCGGTGCCGATCTTCGGTGCCACCGCGTGGTGGGCGTTCTTCGCCGAGCGCGAACGCGGCTTCACCGCCATCGAGGTGTCGATCTACATCATCGTGAGCTACGGCCTCGGCTGCATCGGCTACTACGTGTGCGGGCGGTTGATGGAGCGCATCGGGCGTCGGCCCACCGCGATGGTGTACTTCGCCGGCGGGTTCCTGTTCGGCATCGTCCTGTTCCAAGTCGACGGCAAACTCGTCAGCTTCTTCGCGCTGATGGCCGCGGTTTTCTTCGGGCTTGGCATCAGTCCGGTGATGTCTTCGTTTGCGACGGAGCTGTTCCCGACGGAGATACGAGCCGCGGCGGCCGGCTGGATCCGCAACTGGTTCGAGATCGCCGGCTACGTGTTCGGGCCCGCGCTCGTCGGCGTGCTCGGCGACCACGCCACGGGCGCCATCGGCAACATCGGCGACGCCGCCACGTTTCTCATGGTGTTGCAGCTACCGGCCATCTGGCTGGTGTGGCGCTACATGCCCGAGACCAAGGGGCTCGAGCTGGAAGAGGCGTACGCGCTGAGCCCCGCTGAGGTGATCGCGCCGTGAGCCGCTCGACGTTCGCCAAGGGCCTCGTGGTGGCGGTCGCGGCGATGCTCGTGATGGGCGCCGTCATCGGTCTGCTGAATCACGGCACGCACCGGCCCGAAGGCATCGCCGAGAACTGGCTCACCGCGGTCAGCGATACGACGCGCAAGGGTGTCGAGGCCGACGCCCGCAAACGGGCCGAGAAGATCGGCCCGCCGTCGCTGGCGCGGGGCCTCGTGTATACGGACGCGACGGCGATCAAGCGCAAGGCGGCCTTCGACGACCTCGAAGTCGGCCAAGCGGTAGTCGACCAGGACGCGGCGCGTGTCGGTTTCCGCGTGCACGCCCGGCGCCCGAACGACAAGACCGCCGAGATCACCGGCGTCCTCACGCTGCGCCGCCGCGACGGCACCTGGTTGGTGACCGGGCTGCAGCGCGGTGCGCTTGCCAACGTGCCCAAGCTGCCCTCGGACGGCGGGCCGCCGCCGTCGTCGGCGCCGGTGTCGTTGTGGCTCGGGGCCTTGGTCGGCGCCGCCGTGCTCGGCCTGGTCACCACGTCGTTCGTCCGCCTCGCAGGTCGGGGCGCGCCGGCGCCCGCAACGGCGTAAATTTCGAGGTCCAATGCCAGCAACGAATCGTGCGGAGCGGATCGAGTTCCGTGAGCGGAACCCGAAGTGGAAATCGCCGCCGCTCTACATCGACATGTCGATCTGCATCAACTGCGACGCCTGCCTGCGGCACTGCCCGCCGCAGTTCGGCGCGATCTTCAACCACGGCGTCGACGTGATCATCATCCCGGAGCTGTGCTCGGGCTGCGACAAGTGCCTCGATCCCTGCCCGGTGAACTGCATCCACCCCGCACCCGACTGGCAACCGCCGCCCGAAGACTGGTGGGAAGAGCCCACCCTGCGCGACCACTACCGCCGCTAACCGCTTCTGGTGTAACCAGGACAGAAAGACCCTTCTGGGCGTGCACCAGAAGTCGACTGCGAGGGCGAAGTGACGCCCGCCCTACGATGGCTGGCCCTATGGCGAACCGATTGACCCGTGAAGAAGTGGCGCACGTCGCCCACTTGGCGCGCCTCGAGGTGACCGAGGCCGAGCTCGACATGTTCACGGAGCAGTTGGCCGACATCCTCGGTCACGCAGCCGACATCGAGGCGCTCGACGTGTCGGGTGTCGAGGCGCTCGCCCATCCCCTCAAGCTGCGCAACGTCCTGCGGCCTGACGAAGTGGTGCCGTCGCTCGATCGCGACGAGGTGCTGTCGCAGGCCCCGGCCGCCGAAGACGGGCGCTTCCGCGTCCCCCAGATCCTCGGGGAGGCGCCGTGAGCTGGCAGCCCTACACCGCGACGGCGATCGCCGCAGCCGTGCGGGGCGGTTCGTCGGCGCTCGGCGTCGTCGAGGAGCACCTCGCCGAGATCGCGCGGCGCGACGGCGAACTGCACGCCTGCAATTACGTCATGGCCGACGAGGCGCGTGCGGCCGCGGCCGACATCGACGCCCGCGTGGCCGCCGGCGAGAACGTCGGCCCGCTCGCCGGTGTGCCCGTCGCCCTCAAGGACAACATGTGCACGCGGGGCGTGCCGACGACGTGCTCGTCGAAGATCCTCGAGGGCTGGCGACCTCCGTATGACGCCACCGTCGTCGAGCGGTTGCGCGCCGCCGGCGCGGTGATCATCGCCAAGACGAACCTCGACGAGTTCGCCATGGGTTCGTCGACGGAGAACAGCGCCTTCGGCCCGTCGCGCAACCCGCACGACCCCACGAAGGTGCCGGGCGGCTCCAGCGGCGGCAGCGCCGTCGCCGTGGCTGCCGGGTTCGCCCCGCTCGCGCTCGGCTCCGACACCGGTGGCTCGATCCGTCAGCCCGCCGCGCTGTGCGGCGTCGTGGGACTGAAGCCGACCTATGGCGCGGTGTCGCGTTATGGCCTCGTGGCGTTCGCGTCGTCGCTCGACCAGATCGGTCCCTTCGCCAACACCGTCGCCGACGCCGCCGTCGCCTACAACGTGATCTCGGGCCACGATCGGCGCGACTCGACGTCGTGGCCCGAAGCGCTGCCGCCCATCGGCGACGCCGAACTCGGCGGCGACGTCAGCGGCCTGCGCGTCGGCGTCATCTCCGAACTGCTCGGTGAAGGCATCGCCGATGACGTGAAGCGACGCGTGACCGCAGCGGCCGACGCGTTGACGGGCGCCGGTGCGAAGGTCGAGGAGACCTCCGTGCCGGCGTGCGTGTACGGCCTCTCGGCCTACTACCTGATCGCGCCGGCCGAAGCGTCGTCGAACCTGGCCCGCTACGACGGCGTGCGCTACGGCCTGCGCGCCGACGCCCCGTCGATCAACGAGATGTACGCGCTGACGCGCGAAGCCGGCTTCGGCCCCGAAGTGAAACGGCGCATCATGCTCGGCACCTACGCCCTCTCCGCGGGCTACTACGACGCGTACTACGGCAAGGCGCTCAAGGTGCGCGGGCTGATCGCCCGGGACTTCGCCGCCGCTTACGAGAAGTTCGACGTGTTGCTGTCGCCCACGGCGCCGACTACCGCGTTCGGCTTTGGCGCCAAGACCAACAACCCGCTGGCGATGTACTTGAGCGACGTGTGCACCATCCCGTCGAACCTGTGTGGCGATCCGGCCATCAGCGTGCCCTTCGGCACCGGTGACGACGGCTTGCCGATTGGCGTGCAGGTGCTGGCGCCGGCGCTGGGTGAACCGGTGCTGTTTCGGGTCGCCGCCGCGTTGGAAGGGAGCTTGTCGTGAGTCTGCCCGACGGTTGGGAAATGGTGATCGGGCTCGAGGTGCACTGCGAGCTCAAGACCAAGACGAAGTTGTTCTGCGGCTGCCCGAACATGTTCGGCGACGAGCCGAACACCAACGTGTGCCCGACGTGCCTCGGCCTGCCGGGCTCCTTGCCCGTCCTCAACGAGCACGCCGTCGAGCTGGCGATGCGCATCGGAGCGGCGCTCAACTGCACCATCTCGCCTTCGACGTTCCACCGGAAGAACTACTTCTATCCGGACATGCCGAAGGACTACCAGGTGAGTCAGTACGACGAGCCGATCAACACCAACGGCTTCCTCGAACTACCCGACGGCTTCCGCGTCGGCGTCACGCGCGCCCACATCGAGGAGGACACGGGTAAGTCGACCCACGTCGGTGGTGCCGGTCGCATCCACGGCGCGTCGCACTCACTCGTCGACTACAACCGCGCCGGCGTGCCGCTGCTGGAAATCGTGAGCGAGCCCGACATCCGCACCGTCGAGCAGGCGCGGGCCTACGTGACGGAGCTGCGCGGCATCGTCGTAGCGACGGGCGCGTCCGACGGCCGCATGGAGGAGGGGTCGATGCGCGTCGACGCCAACGTGTCGGTGCGTCGCGGCCCCAACGACGAGTTCGGCACGCGCTGCGAGATCAAGAACGTCAACAGCATCCGCTCGCTCGGCCGCGCCATCGAATACGAGGCGCTGCGCCAGATCGACCTCATCGAAGCGGGCGAACGCGTCATCCAGCAGACGCGGCACTGGAACGAGCAAGAAGGGCGCACCATCACCGGCCGCGTCAAGGAAGACGCCGACGACTATCGCTACTTCCTCGAGCCGGACCTCGTGCCGCTGGCGCCGTCGGAGGAGTGGATCAACACGGTGCGCACGACCCTCGCCGTGCTCCCGGCCGAGCGGCGCGCCGCGGTGGCGCAGGCGACGGGCGTCGAAGCGGCGGCCGAACCCGTGCGTACGGTCGTCGACCTCGACCTCGACGGCTTGGTGGTCGGAGCCATCGGCGCCGGCGCCGACCCGCGCATCGCGCTGGCGCGCGCCGCCAACGAGGTTGCGGCCAACGCCGAGGCGGGGCGCGGCCTCGACGTCGAGGTGTTCACCAAGCTCGTCGACATGGAGTCGACCGGCAAGATCACCGCGACCCAGGCGAAGAAAGTGCTCGACGTGGTGCTGAACGAGGGCGGCGATCCCGAGACGATCGCGGCGGCCCTCGGGTTCGAGGCGCTCGACACCGGCGCGCTCGACGCCGTCGTCGACGAGACGATTGCCGCGCACCCCGCCGAGTGGCAGCGCTATTGCGAGGGCGACC
>DASZWD010000042.1 GCA_035546775.1 Acidimicrobiales bacterium | reverse complement strand
ACGGTGCCGTGGCGTTGGTACCGGATGCGCCGGCCCGGACCCACGGCGTTGAAGCCGACGAACTGAGTGCCCTCGACGGGTTCGGTGACGTCGCCGTCCCACTCCACGCGCTCGCACTCCGGGCTCCACTCGCCGATGCGGGGCAAGTCGGACACCATGGCGTAGAGCGTGTCGGGGTCGGCGGCGATGTCGAGGGTGACGCTGTCGGTGGTCAACCAGAAACGCTGATTTTTCGGTGGCATGCGAGTAAGCTAAGACCATTAGCTTTTGCTGTCAAGCAAATCTTTTGCTATCATCGCTACATGACGTCGATCGACCGCCGAAGCCGCCGGCGACAGGAGACGATCGAGGAGATCCTCGCCATCGCCGAAGACCTGATGAACGTCGAGGGCGTCAACGGGCTGAGCCTGTCGGAAGTCGCTCGCCGCCTCGGCGTGAAGCCGCCGTCGGTCTACAAGTACTTCGACTCGCTGCTGGCGATCTACGACGCCCTGTTCGCCCATGCCATGGAGTCGCACCTCGAGGCCATGCGCGACGCGATGGCGTCGGCCACTCCCGGCCTCACCGCGCTCGCCGCCGGCCTCGAAGCCAGCGGACGATGGTGCCTGGCGCATCCCGGTGTGGCGCAGCTGCTGTTCTGGCGACCGGTGCCGCGCTTCGAGCCGTCGCCCGAGGCCATGGCGCCGAGCGTCGAGATGGTCCAGCTGCAGCGCGCCGCCCTGCACGACGCCGTCCGCGTCGGCGAACTCGGCCCGGCGGCGGATTCCGACCACGCGGTGTGGACGCTGTCGGTGATGGTGAGCGGCGTGATCGGCCAGACGCTGGCCAATGAGCCCGACGTGGCCTGGGGTGAAGGGCGCTTCAGCCCGCTCCTGCGGGAACTCCTCACGGCGCTGCCGGCGCTGTTTCCGCCGAAGCGGCGGGCGCGCCCCTAAGGGCGATACCTGAGCCCTCTCAGGGTCGATCCCGATTGTGGCGCCGCGCCGCGTCCCGCATCGTCGGTGCATGACGAATGTGATCGAGGTCCGGTCGTTGCGCAAAATCGTCCGGGGGATGCGGCACAACGTGGTGGCCGTCGACGACCTCTCCCTCGACGTGCCCGCGGGTGGGGTGTTCGGCTTCCTCGGACCGAACGGGTCGGGCAAGACGACGACGATTCGCTGCCTGCTCGGCCTGGCGCGACCCACGAGCGGCGACATCCGCCTCTTCGGTGCCGCGGTGCCGGCACGGCTGCCGGCGGTCGTCGGGCGCATCGGTGCGCTGGTCGAGGCGCCGGGCGTCAACGGCGGGCTGTCGGCGCTCCAGGCGGTGAGCGTGTTGGCGACCGCCGCGGGCGTGTCACACCGTCGCGTCGGCGAGGTCCTCGACATCGTCGGACTCGCTGACCGGGCCGACGACGCGGCGCGGGGCTACTCGCTCGGCATGCGACAGCGCCTCGGCGTGGCCATCGCCCTGTTGAAGGACCCCGAGCTGCTCGTGCTGGACGAGCCGGCCAACGGTCTGGACCCCGCCGGCATTCGCGAGATGCGCGACCTGCTGCGTCGCCTCGGCGACGAGGGCCGCACCGTTTTCGTCTCGAGTCACCAGCTCGCGGAAGTGCAACAGACATGCGACCGGGTGGCGATCGTGGCGCGCGGCCGCGTCGTGCGCGCCGGCACCGTGGACGACGTGTTGGCGCAGGGCGCGACGCGGGCGACGCTCGTGCGGGTGCCCAACGCACGCCTGGCGCTGAAGGCGCTCCACAGCGCCGGCATCAGCGCCGACGAAGTCGACGGCTACCTGCGGGTAATGCCCGTCGAAGCCGATGCGCCGACCGTCGCCCGCGAGCTCGGTTCGCGCGGCATCTGGCCGTTGGAGCTCCGGCCTGACTCGGTCAGTTTGGAAGACGTCTTTCTCGAGATCACGGAGGCCGCGTCGTGACCGCGCTCGTTCGCTCCGAAGTCCGGCGCGCGCTGAGCCGCCGTATCGTGCGCGTCGTCGCGCTCCTGTCGTTCGCGGCGGTGGCGTCGACCGGCGTGCTTTGCTTCACGCTGTCGTCGTCAGCCAACGGCGCGGCGATCGACGCCAAGATCCACGCGGCGCGCCAAGCCGACGCTCGCTCCGAGGCGGAGTCGGTGAAGTGCTTGTACGAGGCGTCGCAGGGCCGCGGCTCGCCGCACGCGTGCGATGCGCCGGTGCGCCACGTGGTGCACGACCCCCGTTTCTATCGTCAGAAGATCGGCAACTTCGTGAAGGGTGGCGCCGGCATCGCCGCCCTGATCGCTTGGGTGCTCGGAGCCTCACTGGTCGGGGCCGAGTTCACGTCGCGGGGCATGACGACGTCGCTCACGTTCAGTCCCACGCGGTGGCGGTTGTTCGCCGCCAAGGCGGCGGCCGCGCTCGCCGTCACCATCACCTGGGCGGCGGCGACGCTCGGGTTGCTGTGGGTGGCAATGCTGCCGGCGCTCGCCGCGCACGGCGGTCCGCTGACCGGGCAACCGACGAACGCGTCGATTGCCGGCGCGATGCTGCGCGGGCTCGGCTTGGTGGCCGCCACCACCACGATCGGCTTCACGCTGGCAACCTTCGGCCGTAGCACCGCCGCCGCTCTGGGTCTTGGCTTCGGTTACGTAATCGTGCTCGAGAACATCGTCGGCACCGCCCTGGAAGGGTGGCGCCCCTGGCTGCTGCTGGGCAACGTGATCGCCTTCCTGACGGGGGACCCGAGCGGTGCGGGCGTGAGCGGCCGCAGCGTGTTCGGCGCCGGCATGTTCCTGCTGGCGGTCGCCGCGGGTCTGCTGGTGACGAGCGGCACGACGTTCGTGCGCCGCGACGTCGCCTAGTCCTGCTGCAATTCGACGACGTTGCCCGCCGGGTCGCGGAACCACACCTGGCGCACGATGGTCCCGTGGTGGTCCTGGCTGCCTTGGATGTGGGCGATGCCGGCGTTGTCGAGTTCGGCGACCGCGGCGTCGAGGTCGTCGACACCGAAGCACACGTGATGGGCGCCGGGATCGATGCCGTCGGGCCACGGCTCGCTGCCCACGACGTGGAGCTGCACGGCGCCGACGTCGAACCACGCACCGGGCACACCGGCGATGGTGGGTCGCCACGCTGGGTCGAGGCCGAGCACGTCGCGGTAGAACGCCTGCGCAGTGTCGACGTCGCCGCCGACGTTCACGCTGGCGTGGAGGACCCGAGTGATGCGCACGGCCGTGTCTTACCATCGGCCGCCATGACCGTCACGGCCCTGGCCAACTGATGGAGCGCGTTCGTCTCGGGGTCGTCGGCATCGGCAACATCGCGCCGCTCAACGTCGCCGGCTATCTGGAACACCCGCACTGCGACGTGGTGGCGCTGTGCGATCCACGCGAGGACAAGGCGCGGGCCATGGCAGCGCAATGGAACGTGGCCAAGGTGTACACGTCGCTCGACGCGCTGCTGGCCGACGACGAGATCGACGCCGTGGAAATTCTCACGCCGACGCACATGCACAAGGACCACGTCCTCGCGGCGATCGCAGCGGGCAAGCACGTCAGCGTGCAGAAGCCGATCGCCAACACCGTCAGCGACGCGCGCGCCATGCGCGACGCCGCCGACGCCGGAGGTGTGGTGCTGCGCGTGAGCGAGTGCTTCCTCCACTACCCGCCGCTGGTGAAGGCGAAGGAACTGATCGCGTCGGGCGCCATCGGCATCCCGACGATGTTGCGCATGAAGACCGTCGTGGGCACGACCGACACCGCGTTCCAAGCGAACCTCGAACCCGAGGGCTACGAGTGGCGCTTCAACGACAAGAGCCCGGGCGGCCACCTCTTCGACGACGTGATCCACAAGTACGGCGTCGGCATTTGGCTCTTCGACCAAGCGATCACGTCAGTACAGGCGATCGTGCGCCGCGCCCCGGTGTTCTTCGAGGCGCCCACCGCCGCGATATGGGAATACCAACGCCCGAGTCTGCTCGGGATGATGGAGGTGACCTACTCCCCCGACATGTTCATTCGCAGCCGCTACTACGGCGCGGACGAGTTCTTCGAGATCCAGGGCACCGAAGGCTTCATCTGGGTGACGCGGGCGACGGGCGAAATGCTCGACCTTGCGCCCGTCGTCCATTACGCCAAGGACGGTACGCAGACGAACTACGACGCCCTCGACGCCGACTGGCTCACCGGCTTTCGCGGCGCGTCACGTCACTTCGTCGACGCGCTCGTCGCCGGTACCCGGCCCGTCGACATGACGCCCGACGCCGCCATCGCCGCGTTGCAGTTGTGCTTCGCCGTCTACCAGGCGAGCAACAAGCGGTCGCCGGTCGACCCGCGGTCGATCGACGGATCGGTTGGTCCGCCGTGGTGGCCGCTGGACCCGACCGAGTCGATCGACCTGTTCAATACGTACGGCCGCGAGCTCGGCTAGCCGAGCGGCGACCAACCCGACACGCGCAGTAGCCGGCTCTCCCACTGATCGCGCACTTCGAGGGCGTCGATCATCCAACTCCCCGGTTGCTTGTAGGCGTCGGGTACTTCGCGGTTGAGCAGCGGTAGCAGTCCGGCCTGATTGGCGACCCGCTGCCACAGCACGATCTCGCGGTGCACGCCGCTGCCGTAGCGGGGGATGAAGGCGGCGACGAGTTCGAGCAGGCCGTGGCCGTTCAACCGTTCGTTGGCGCGCCGCAGCGTTTCCACGTAGAGCGTGCCCGCCTTCTCGAGGTAGTCGTCGAAGCGACCCGGATGGGGCCACGCCGTGTCTTCCATGAACAGCGGCAGCGAACCGTCGGCGCTCTCACAGTCACCGACCGCCGGCACCGACGCCAGGTCGACGGACTGCAAGGGCGAGAACGGCGCCGGCTCGAGCACCTTGGCCACCGACCCGTAGCGCAGCGCGTCGACCTCGGCGGTCCACGCGTGCAGGTCGCCACCGGCGCGGCGCCGGCCGTTGAGGTCGTCGAGCGCGGCTGACGACGCCACGGCGGTCACGGTGACGAACACGTACGCCGGGCCGGTGCCATGACCCTGGTGCATGAACCACAACAAGCGAGCGCCGTCGCCTTTGGCCAGCAGCGCCGCCCAGTCGCGGTAGAGATCTTCGAAGCGGTGTTCCTGCTTCCCGGCGACGCGGTGAACCTCGTGAACGAAGAGCATCGCCGCCGACGGTAGCGGCTGGCGGTTACGCGCTGACGGGCGTGGCGATCGCGGTGGTGCGGGCGTCGAGCCAGGCGTAGGCCGGCTCCGCGAAGTCGCTGTAGTCGAGCCAGCGGAAGTCCGTCGGCTCAGGATGCGGCCGGCCGCACAGCGACGTGCCCGTCGCTTCGATCAAACGGTGCGCCACCTGCACGACCTGCACGCGGTCGTTGCGCGATAGCTCGTCGTCGTCGTGATGGGCGACGGCGTCGATCACGTCAATGGGACAGCCCCACAGGTTGAGCAGATATGCGCCCGCCTGCGCATGGGTCACGCCCCACGCCTCGCGCTCGAGTTCGGCCAGCGACCGGTTGGCGTCGACGCGCTCGTCGAGATGGGCGCAGAACATGTCGGGGCGGCAGCGGGCGAACACGAGCTGGCCGCACTCGTGCAGCAAACCGCCGCAGAACGCGTCGTCCGCCAACTCGCGGGGAGCCAGCTGGCGGGCGAGGTCGGCGACTTCGTAGGTGTGGCTGGCGAGCTCCGCGACCCAGAACTGCACGGGCAACGGATCGTTGATGTCGCGGTGAACTTCGTCGAGGAACGCCAGCGTGCGGATGACGGAGGATCCGAGACGCACGACGGCGTTGTCGACTGACGTGATGCGCGTACGGGGAGCGAAATAGCTCGAGTTCACGAGTTGCAGCACCTTGGCGGTGAGACCGACGTCGTGACTCACGATCTGGCCGATGGTGTGGGCGTCGCCGTTGGGCGATTCGATAGCTCTGAGGAGGTTGGCGAATACCGGCGACGGCGTCGGCAGCATGGCGATGTCGGAGATCTCGGAGCGCACCTTCTGCGTGCCGACCTGATCGCGCAGGCGCAGCGCGCGGCGGATGGCGTCGATGAGCTCGTCGGGCATGTAGGGCTGGAGGACGAACTGGTGCGCGAGGCCGATGGTGTGGGCGAGGTCGTCATGGTCGGAATGCTCGGCCAGCATCACGCGGGCGGTATCGGGGAACCGCACCCGTGCCTCGGCGAGGAACTCGCGACCCGTGGGCGCGGCCAGCCGGCGGTGGGCGATGACCACGTCGACCGGCAACTTCGCCATCGCGTCGAGGGCGGCGCGGGCCCCAACGGCGAACTCCAGGTCCCAGACCAAGCGCTGCGGCTTGAAGAGGTCCTCGAGTTCGTCGAGCACCGCGGCTTCATCGTCGACAAACAAGACTCGGCTCATCGGAAAGCCCGATCGGCCAACCGGCCCAAATCTGTGAGGGACCTAAGTCCTTTTCACCCCGCGTTGTCGACGTACATCAGCGAGCCCGGCGTGGTCAGCAATTCGCCCGTTTCGAGCCAGGTCTTGAGGCCCGACAGGATCATCGGCCAGCCGCCGTAGATCTGGTCGTTGGCGCCCTCGCGCAGCTGGTCATGGGTGATCACGACGCGCACGCTGTCGCGGCCGATGGGCTCGAGTTCCCAGGTCACGCGGGAGAAACCTTCGGCGGCGACGTCTTCGCCCCACAGGGCCCGCATCGTCTGCACGAGCTTGCGCGGCGGGTCGCACTCGACGATTTCGCCCTCGGCCAGCAGGCCCGCCTTGGGGTTGCTCATCTCGTAGCGGGCGCCGGGGGTGAAGTCCTCGGTGAAGCTGTTGCCGAAGGTGTACTTGCCGCGAATGGCCGACGTGGTGATCGCCTCCCAGCAACGTTCGGGCGTGGTGCGGATGTAGATCTCGTAGACCTTTTCCATGGTCGTCTCCAGTTCGGTCTTCAGGCCGGTGAGCGTCGCCGCCCACGGCTCGGCGTATTTGCTGACCCAGCGCTCGTACATCAGGCGGATCGGCACCGGGTTGAGGAAGTGCAGCTTTTCCCGACCGCGCCGGCGCGTAACCACGAGGTGCGCCTCTTCGAGAACCTTGAGGTGCTTCATCACCCCGAAGCGACTCATGTCGAACCGCTCCTCGAGTTCGCCTTGCGTCTGCCCGTCGCGCTGGAAGAGTTCGTCCATCAACGCCCGCCGGGTCGGGTCGGCGATCGCCCGGTAGACGTCCTCCTCCATGCCGCCACAATATGTGACCTAATGGTCACATGTCAATGGAATTATCGATACCGTCGGTATCTGAACTCTTGTAAGGTGCGCGGCATGAGTCGCTTTGGCGCGCCGCCGGAATCCGACCTCGACGTGCGGCCCACGCCCGAGGACGTCAGCTTCTTCGCGGAGAACGGCTACCTCGTCGTGCCGCAGATCACGACCGCCGAAGAGTTGGCGTGGCTGACCGACGTGTTTTGCGGCGTGATGGAGGACAACGCGGGCACGCCGGTCTTCGAGGCGGGCCGCCAGCCGGACCAGACGCTGCCGGCGCAGATTCTCCAGTGCATCGGCCCCGAGCTGCGCATCCCCGAGTTGCTCGACACGACATTCCGCCGCAACGCCCGCCACTTCGCCGCCGCGTTTCTCGGGGTGCCCGAGTCCGAGGTGACGACGTGGGGCCACATGATCAACAAGAAGGCCGGCAGCCGGCGCCCGGCGCCGTGGCATCAGGACCAGGCGTACTGGGAACCCGAGTTGGACTATCTCGCCGTCGGCGCGTGGTTACCGCTCCACGACGTGGCGGTCGAGCAGGGCGCGATGCAGTTCATCCCCGGTTCGCACCGCAGCGGCCTGCGTTACCACGGCTTCGAAGGCGACCCGTCCGGCAACCTCCTCAAAGTGGACGGCGTCGACCCGTCGCTCGCGGCGCCCTGCCCGCTCCCGGCGGGCGGCTGCACGTTCCACCACTACCTGACGCTGCACTACACCGCGCCGAACGACACTGACCGCGACCGGCTCGCCTTCGCCACCGAGTTCCAAGTGATGCCCTGGCGGCGCGCGACCCCGGTGCAGTGGCCCTGGGTCCAGCAGTACCGCGCGGCGGTGAACGCGCCCAGCGGACCCCCCGCCGTCATCGCGGACGGCAAATTCGTCACCGTGTAGGGCGCCGACCTTGATGTCGGATTTCCGCCAGTGGCGCGGGCGCCAACCTGCCACAGTGCAGGAGTGCACGAGGACTTCGAGCGGTGCTACCGGGCGGTGCAGTCGAAAGACGCCCGCTTCGACGGTTGGTTCGTCACCGCCGTTCTCACGACCAAGATCTATTGCCGGCCGAGTTGCCCGGTGCGCCCGCCCTACAAGCGCAACATCCGCTTCTATCCCACGGCGGCCGCGGCGCAGCAGGCCGGGTTCCGGGCGTGCAAGCGCTGCCGCCCGGATGCGTCGCCCGGCTCGCCGGAGTGGAACCTGCGCACCGACTTGGTGTCGCGGGCGATGCGTCTCATCAGCGACGGCGTGGTCGACCGCGAAGGCGTCACCGGGCTCGCCGCCCGTCTCGGGTACTCGACGCGCCAACTCGAACGATTGCTGAACGAAGAAGTCGGCGCCGGCCCGCTGTCGGTGGCGCGGGCCCAGCGCGCCCAGACGGCGCGGCTGCTGATCGAGACGACGGAACTGCCCTTCGGCCAGATCGCGTTCGGTGCCGGCTTCGCCAGCATCCGGCAGTTCAACGACACCGTGCGCGCCGTGTTCGACGGAACGCCGACGGCGTTGCGTCAACAGGCCCGCAAGCGCAAGACGATCACTGCCCCCGGCACCCTCACGTTTCGGCTGCCCTTCCGCAAGCCCTACGCGGCGGACCCGCTCTTCGGCCGGCTCGTGTCCGTCGGTGTGCCCGGGGTGGAGGAGTTCCGCGACGGTGCGTACCGCCGCTCGCTGCGGCTACCCCACGGCAACTGCATCGCCGAGCTGTCCCCCACGCCGGATTACATCGCGTGCCGCTTGATCCTCGACGACGTGCGCGACCTCACCACCGCCATCGCCCGCTGCCGGCGCCTGCTCGATCTCGACGCCGACCCCGAAGCGGTCGACGACGCCCTCGGCGCCGATCCGGTGTTGCGCGAACTGGTGGCGAAGCATCGCGGCATCCGCATCCGCCGCACGACCGACGAGCACGAGACGGCGGTGCGCGTCGTGCTCGGTCAGCAGGTGTCGCTCGGCGCAGCGCGCACGCACACGGCGCGCCTGGTGGCCGCGTGCGGGACACCGATCGCCGATCCGGCCGGCGGGCTCACCCACCTGTTTCCGTCGCTCGACGAGCTGGGGAGCTTCGACGTGACGACGCTGCGCATCCCCGCCGCGCGCCAGCGCACGCTGGCCAACGTGATCGCGGCGCTGGCCGACGGCTCCGTCGTCCTCGACGCCGGCGCCGACTGGACGCGGGCCCGCGCCCAACTACTGGCGCTGCCCGGCGTCGGACCGTGGACGGCCGAGATGATCGCCATGCGCGGCCTCGGTGATCCCGACGCGTTTCCGGCAACCGACATCGGCGTGCTCGCCGGCGCGCGTGCGGCCGGCCTCGCCGGCGACGTCGCGGCGTACGCGCACGACCACTGGCGACCGTGGCGGGCCTACGCCGTGCACTACCTCTGGGCCGCCAACATGAAAGGCGAGACATGAACCGACCGACCATCACCCGCGCCCGCACGCTCGACACGCCCATCGGGCCGATCACGCTGGCGGGCGACGACGAATCGCTGACGCGCCTTGTCATGCACGACCAGCGGCACGCGCCCGGCGACATGGCCTACTGGCCCCAGGACCTCAACGCGTTCGGCGACGTCGTCGACCAGTTGAAGGCGTATTGGGAGGGAGACCTGCACGACTTCGACGTGAGCCTGCGCCTCCACGGCACCGAGTTCCAGCAGCGCGTGTGGGACGCGCTGCGACGCATTCCGTACGGTCAGACGTGTTCGTACGCCGAGTTGGCCGACGAGATCGGTGCGCACAACGCCCAGCGGGCCGTGGGCTCGGCGAACGGGAAGAACCCGATCGCCATCATCGTGCCGTGCCACCGCGTGATCGCGTCCGATGGCACCCTTGGTGGGTACGGCGGTGGCCTCGACCGCAAGTGCTTCCTGCTCGCCCTCGAGGGCGCGCAACGCCTCTGCTAGATCTCGGCGGGAAGCAACTCGCCGGTGCGCACGTCGTAGAGGAAGCCCCCGATCTCGGTGGAGGACGGGACGTACTTCGACGCCCGGATCTTGTCGATGTCTTCCTTCAACGCTGTCGTCTGGTCGGTCATCGCCAACGGAGCGAAATCGTCGCCGGCGCCGATCTTCGAGCGAATCTCGTCATCGGTCGACTTCGACATCGCGCAATCGGTGTGCTGCACGACGCAGATGCGGCTGACGTTGAGCAGGTTCACGGCCAGCACGAGCGAGCGCAGCGCGTCGTCGGTCACGCGGGCGCCGGCGTTGCGGATGATCTTGGCGTCGCCGGGGATCAGCCCGAGCATGGCGAGGGGGTCGATACGGGAGTCGATACAGGTCAGCACCGCCAGCCCCTTGGCGGCGGACCCGGGGACACCGGAGTCGTGGAACTTGGAGGCGTAGCGGCGATTGGCCGCGAGCAGGTCGTCAAACATCACCGCTAGTTTGCTCGCCGTGCGCACCCATTGGGCAACCGTGGCGGTGGTCGTCGTGGTGGCGGCGGTCGTGGCGCTCGTGATTCGCCCGCCGATCACGGATCCGGCGACCGCACATCAGCTGATCTCGATGCAGCGCGCCGTCGACAAACTGAACAAGACGGAGGTTCGCGTCGGCCCGCCGTCGGTCACCGACATCCAGGACCTGCTGCGCAATCAGGGCAAAGACGCGCTGGCCCTCGACGCCGCCAACACCACCAAGCTCAAGGCGATTCTCGACGCCCACGGGTGGCCCACCGAGCAGCAGGTCGGCAGCGAGGCGGTGCACGCAGCCCTGAGCATCGTGGAACGCTCGGCCGACACCGACTTCCAGGCCCACGCCGTCGACCTGATGCAGCAGGCCAAGGTGAAGCCCGACGAGGTCTACGCCCGCGTGATCGACATGGTGGAAGTGGCCCACGGAGAACCGCAGACGTACGGCACGCAATGGCAGTGCGTCGACGGGCACGCCCGACCGATCACGCCGGTGAAGGATCCCGAGCAGGCGTTGGCGCTGCGCCGCCAGATCGGCATGCCGGCCTACGACAAGCTCGCCGCCGACTTCTGCGCCCACCCCGGCGGGGTGCGCATCATCCGGAGGGGCCCCTAAATGAAGAAGATCGGATTGGTCGCGGACACCCACATCCGCAAGAACGACGGCAGCGACCTGCCCGACTCGGTGCTCAGCGCCTTCAAGGGCGTGGATCTCATCGTGCACCTCGGCGACATCGGCAAGAAGATCTGCCTCGATCGCCTCGCCGAGGTGGCGCCGGTCATGGTGCAGACCGACGACCGCAAGGGTTACCACCTCAGCGGGTCGGCGGACCCGGGTGTCTACACCGTCGAGAACGTCGGCCTGACGTTCAACCTCGCCCAGCCGGACAAGAAGATCACCGTCGGCGACGCCGGCATCGAGTTCGCCGACGACATGGGCAAGCTGCTGGCCAAGCGCTTCAAGCAGGACGTGGCCGTGGTCGCCTTCGCGGCGACGCATCAGCCGATGCAGGTGACCTACGACGGCGTGCTGTTCGTCAATCCCGGCAGCCCGACGCTGCCCATGAGTGCCCCCGGCACCGTCGCCATTCTCGACCTGTCGAAGAAGACGGCTGCGGCAAAGATCGTCTCCGTATAGTCACAGCCGCGAGTCAGCTGATCAGCGCCGCCATGCCGAGCGTGGTCGCAAGGTCCACCGCATGGGCGCGCAGCGCGGCGGCCCGCCGGCGTTGCTGGGTGTTGCCACGACTCAGTGCTGCCGCGAATTCGCTCCGGGCGCGAGCTTGCATCGGACGCGCCCCCATGCCGTCGGCGAGGCGCACCGCCGCGTCGAAGTGCTTCACCGCCTCGGGCAGCGACCCGCGGCAGTCGGCCAGTAAGCCGAGATAGAAGTCCGCCGGGCCCAGGCAAGCTGCGGCGGGCGGACCCACGACGATGTTGGTGCCGGCCAGTGGTGTCAGGCGACGGACCAGTGACTCGGCGGCGTCGGCGTCGCCGACGCGGTGGACCGCCACCGAGAGCATGGCCAGCGCCGCGCTGGCACTGACGTCGTCCCCGACAGCAGCGAACCCGTCCTTCGACAGATCGGCCAGGAGCGAACGGGCGCCGTCGAGGTCGCCGGTCTCGGCTGAGATGAACGCGAGCCCGCACTCGACCGCTGCGAGGTCGGTCACTTCGTCGGCGATCGCCGCCAACTCCGCGGCGAGGGAGTGCAAGTCGCCGGTGTCCCAGTTGTGGACCATGACCTGGGCGCTGTAGAGCGAATTGGCGAGTCGCATTCCCGCTTCGCGCAAGACGACGTGCGCGCGCTGGCCGACCGAGCGGCTCTCGGCGAAGTTGCCGCGCAGCAAGGCCAGCATCGCCAAAGAGAGCTCGGCGTAGCCCCGATACACCGGGCGGCGCAGCTCGGCCGCCAGGCGGTAGTGCAGCTCTACCGTGGAATCGAGGCTTTCGGCGTTACCGGCTTCGAGCTGGTCGAAGATCAACCACCGCAGGCCTTCCATCTGCAGATCGGCGGCGCCGGCTTGGCGGCCGAACTCGACGAGGCGCTCCGCGTTGCGAGCGCGGTGCTCACCGTCGCCCGCCTTCCACGTGGCGTAGCGACGGCCCACGAGCGCGATGCCCAATACGCGCGGATCCCCGAGACGTTCCGCAATCGCCACGGCCTCGTTGGTCCAGGCGAGACGCAGGTCGACGGGCGCGTCCCAGTATCGGGTCTGAGCCAGGCGACTCAGCAGCAAACTGCGCTGCGCTTCGGCGTCGGGCGGCAACGCGGCCAACGCCTCCTCGAGCAGCGCCACGAGTTCGGTGTCGGCCGAGCCGACCGATGCAAAGCCGTAGAGCTCACCGGCGTAGGTGGACCGCAATCCCAGCGCCACCGCCGCCAGGAGATCGGGCCGCGACGCCTCACGCGCCGCATCGGCGGCGCGCCGAAAGACGTCGCTGGCGAGTTCGTCCTCCGTGGAGACCGCCTGGGCGGTGCCGATCGCCAGCAACAGCTCGGCGCGTTGGGCGGCGTCGTTGTCGTACGCGACGACAAGTTCGAGCGCCTGCTCGAAGTGGACGCGCGCCTCGTCGAAGCCGGCGACCACGAGCGCGTCCTCCCCGGCTTGCCGGCACAGTGCGACGGCCTTCGCCGGCTCAAGCAGTGGAACGGCGCGTACGGCGTGGCGCGCGAGTTCACCCGCCGAGATCGCGGGCGCAGGGTCGGCCTCGAGCGCGCGCAACACCTCGCGGTGGAGGCGGGCCCGCGCCGTGGTGCTCAAGGCGGCGTAGCGGACCTCGCCGACAAGCGGATGGGCGAAGGTGTACTGCCCGACCTGGCCCGGAAGTTCCACGACGATGTTCGCCGCGAACGCTTCCTCCAACGCGCGCAGCACGTCGTCCTCTGTCAGATCCGAAGCGCGCACGAGAACGGCGAGCGTGAACTCGTGGCCGGCGGTCGCGGCGAGGTCGAGCACCGCCCGGCACGGCGCGCTCAGGCGTTCCATCCGCTGCTCGATCGTCGAGGTGAGACGTGGCGGCAGTCCCGTAGCCAGATGACCGTCGGTGACGTGGTGGAGCAACTCGCTGATGAAGAGCGGGTTGCCGCCCGAGCTGGTCGCGATGCTGGTCAAGGTCTCGGCGGGTAGTTCGGCCTCGGCGGCGTCGCGGGCAAGCTGCTCGACGGCGCTGCGGTCCAGCCCGCGTAAGTGACTCCGGCGCAGCTGACCCTGGCGTTCCGCGTCGTCGATCAGCGCGTGCAGGGGTCCGTCGCGCTGGAGCAGTTCACCCCGATAAGACAGCACTACTCCGAGGCCGACCGAGGAATTGTGACCGAGGAGATACCGAAGAAGGCGAACGGTTTCGCGGTCCGCCGCGTGGGCGTCGTCGACGATGAGCAACGTCGCGAAGTCGCGGCCCGCACCCTCGAGGAGCAGTCGGATCGCCTCGAACAGCCGGTAGCGCTCCGTTTCGGGTTCCGCCGCGAGAGGAGTCGCCCCGGGCCGTCGCCGGCCGAGGGCCGGTAACAGCGTCGCCAGCACTCCTGCCGTGGACCCGTCCAGTTCGTCGAGCACGCCCTCGGGCGTGGCGGCGGCGAGCCAGTCGAGCGCCTGGGCGACCGGCTGGTAAGGCACGACCAACTCGTCGTCGGCGCGGGCGTAGAGACCCAGCACCGCCGCGTCCGCCGGCACGACGATCTCGGCCAAGAGGCGGGTCTTGCCCATGCCCGCCTCGGCCTCGAGCGCGAACAACCGCCGCTCGCCGGCGGCAACCTCGGCAACGAACGCGCGCAGGGAGCCAAGTTCGTCTTCGCGCCCGACGAAGAGGCCGCGGCGCAGGCGCGCCAGCTGGCCGGGCGGCGGCGGCGGCCAGTTCACCGTCGCCTTCCGTGGCCGGCGGGCACTGTCGCGTCCACGGCCGCGGCGGCCGACGGCGCCCAGCAGCTCAGGTTGCTGCAGCAGGATGGCCTGCTCCAGCTGCCGCAGCTGCGGCCCAGGATCGAGTCCGAGGTCCTCGTTGAGCGAGCGACGGAACGCGTCGTACGTCCGCAGCGCCTCGACCTGGCGACCGTTGGCGTACAGCGATCGCATCAATTGACCGACGCGGCGCTCGCTCAACGGTTCGAGGGCAACGAGCCGTTCGCTGTCTGCGACCGCCGCGGGGTGGTCGCCCAGATCCAGCCGCGCCTCGACCAGGTCCTCTTCTGCCGTTCGGCGCAAGGCTTCGAGGCGCGCGATCTCTGCCCGCGTTGCGTCCAGCTCGGCGATCTCCGCGTACGGCGGTCCCCGGTGCAGCGACAAGGCGGCTACGAGGGAGTCGCGGGCGCGGGCGGCCGCACCGCGGCCGAGCAGCGCGTGTCCCTCGTTCGCCAGGTCCTCGAATCTCCGTGCGTCCAGGGAATGGGGTTCGGCGCGGAGCTGGTAGCCACCGTGCAGGCTGACCAGCGTCGTCTCGGCACCCGGCTCGGCCAATCGCAGCGCTCGCCGTAGGCGGGATATGTGTGCTCGCAGCGTGTCGAGTCCCGACGCGGGCACCCCGCGGGGCCACATTTCCTCCATCAGGCGATCACTCGAGGTCGTCTGGTTGACCCGGAGCAGCAAGAGCGAGAGCAGCACGCACAGTGCCGGCCGGCTGAGGTCGACGTCGCCGTCGGTGCCTACCGCCATGAGATTGCCAAGTACGAAGAAGTCCATTGACCGCCCCCGATCCGCCAGGCTAACGGCGTTGCGACCGCCGCCGCATGTGCGCCATACCGTTGGGTATGCAACGATCTGCCTATGGCTAAGCAGATCCCGCTCGTCGATTACTTGGTGCTCGGCGACAACCCTCATCTCGTGGGCCACAAGTGCACGTCGTGCGGAGCGATCTTCTTCGACCGCCGCAACGCCTGCGCTTCGTGCTCCAACACCGAATTCACGATGCAGGAGATCGCCAACGAGGGCATCTTGCGCACGTTCACGATCGTGTCGCTGGCGGCGCCCGGTATTCCGGTGCCGTTCGTGGCCGGCGTCGTGGACTGCGACGGCGTGTCGGTGCGCGGCAACGTGATCAACACCGAGCCTGATCCCGAGCACGTCCAGACCGGCATGAAGGTTCGCCTCGCCACGTATCTGGTCGGCACCGACGACGACGGCGTCGAGGCCATCGGCTTCGGCTACGAGCCCATTTCTTAAGGAGACAGCGACATGGCGACTGACGACATCTACATCCTCGGCATCACGATGACGAAGTTCGGCAAGCACCCGGACAAGGACATCATCGACCTCGCCTCCGAGGCCGCCCTCGGCGCGATCGCCGACTCGGGCATCTCGATGAAGGAAATCGGGATCCTCGGCTTCGGCAACCTGATGGGCCAGAACTCGGGCCAGATGCTGCAGAAGCAGATCGGCCAGACGGGCATCCCCGTCTACAACGTGTCCAACGCGTGCGCCACCGGCGCCACCGCGCTGCGCACCGCCATCATGGCGATCAAGGCGGGCGAGACCGACGCCGGCCTCGCCGTCGGCGTCGAGAAGCTCGCCGGCGCGGGCCTGCTCGGCGGCAACGCGCCGCGCAGTGACAAGAAGGAGTACACGCCGTCGGGCCGCTTTGGTTCCGTCGCCGGCACCGACGGGCGCATCGGCACCAACACGATGCCGGGCGTGTTCGCCCAGATCGGCCAGGAGTACGGCCACAAGTACGGCGGCACGTCCTTCGAACTGTTCGCCAAGATCAGCGAGAAGAATCACGCGCACTCGACGCTCAACCCGCTCGCGGCGTACACGAAGCGCATGACGCTCGAAGAGATCATGAACGACGTGATGATCGCCTACCCGAACACGCGCCCGATGTGCTCGGCCAACTGCGACGGCGCCGCCGCCGCGGTCGTCGTGAGCGGCACCAAGCTCAAGACGCTGTCGCTCGAGCAGCAGCGCCGCGCCGTCAAGGTGTCAGCGTCGATCCTGACGACCGACCCGTACGAAGAGGCGTGCCAGGTGCTGCCCGACGTCAACACGCTCACGAAGCTGGCGGCCAAGCAGGCTTACGAGCAGGCGGGTGTCGGTCCCGAAGACCTCAACCTCGTCGAGCTGCACGACTGTTTCGCCACCGCCGAGCTCGTCCACTACGACAATCTCGGTCTGTGCGAAGAGGGCGGCGCGGCGGACTTCTTCAACTCGGGTGCGACGTGGCGCGACGGCAAGACGCCGGTGAACGTGTCCGGTGGCCTCGAGTCGAAGGGTCACCCGATCGCCGCGACCGGCATCGCCAATATCTGGGAGGTCTGCCATCACCTGCGCGGTGAGGCGGGCGACCGTCAGATCGAGGGCGCCAAGGTCGGTCTCGCCCACGTCATCGGCCTCGGCAATGCCTGTGGCATTCACATCCTCGAGAAGGTGGCCGTCTGACCCGTTCGGTCGCCTTTCCCAAGCAGTACTGGTATCCGGTCTGCCAGTCGAAGGACCTTCGACGCAACAAACCGGTTGCCGTCACGCTGATGGACGAGCCGCTGGCGATCTTTCGAGACGCCAGCGGCTCGCCGCGTGCGGTACTTGACCGCTGCCCGCACCGCAACGCCGCGCTGTCCGAAGGGCGCGTGCACGACGACGGGTGCCTCGAGTGCCCGTACCACGGGTGGCGCTTCAACGGCGACGGTGAGTGCCGCGCCGTGCCCGGTCTCTACGAAGGCGACGCGGCAACGGCGACGGCGCGCAACGTGTCGCACCACGCCGCGGTCGAAGCCGACGGTTTCGTGTGGGTGTGGGCGGCGGCGGGTCAGGCGCCGACGCGCGATCCGTTCCGCATGCCGCAACTGCTGCGCGCCGGGCGCAAGCGGTGGCAGGTCGGCCAGGTCGTGTTTCCGTGCGACCTCGACGCCACGCTGCACGCCGCGCTGGAGAACACCCTCGACGTGCCCCACACGGCGTTCCTGCACAAGGGCATCTTCCGCGGCAAGCGGCTGAAGGAACTCACCGCCGTGCGTCGCGACTTCGACGGCGGCGTCGAGGTCGAGTTTCTCGGCGAACCCGTCGGCCTCGGGCCGATCCAGGGCGGGCCGCTGGCGAACAAGACGTTCCAGCACTGGGATCGTTTCGTCATGCCGTGCGTGGCCCAGGTCGAATACCGCGTGGAAGACTGGCTCGAGATCTGGAACAACGTGATCCACCTGCCGGTGTCGCCGACGCTGACGCGCGCCTGGTTCGTCTTCCGCTGGTGGACCCCGCTGCCGGCCAAGGTGCTGGCGCCGATCGTCAACGCCCAGGGCCGCATGGTGCTGCGCCAGGACAAGAACGCCATGAAGGCGCAGTCGCGCAACATCGACCGCTTCGGCGGCGAACGCTTCGCGTCGACCGACCTCGACTTGCTGGGCGCGGCCATCTGGCGACTGCTGCGCCAAGCCGAGCGCGCCGAAGAAAAGCAGCAGGCGAACCTCGACGATCTCGTCGAGGGCGCCGACCGCTTGACCTTCGAGGCGTGACCGGCCTCGCCTTTCGCGACGACGACGGTGCGACCGTCGTCAGTCTCGACGGGGCGACGGTGGCGGTCTACCGCCGGACCGAGGAGCGCGTCGCGATAACGGTCGGCACGTCGCCGCGTCCCGTCGTGGCCGCGGTGCTCGACCACCTCGTCGCCTCCGGTGTCACCACGCTTGATTCCGCCTCGTTGGTGCTGCGCTACGAGGCGAGGGCGCGTGGGTTCACGGGCGGTCTGCGGGCACCGCTGGCACTGACCGGCAACGCCCGCCCAGGCTTCCTCGACGAGCTCGACGCGTTGTTGCCGGGCACGCATGCCCTCCTGCGGCGCCAGTCGCGCTGGCGCGGTGTCGTTGCCGATCTGGTGTCGGGCGTGGGCGGGATGACGCGCGTCGAGGTCGCCCCCGACGACGGGGGAGCGGTGATCGTGGCCGCAGTGCCGCAGCGCGACGACCTCAACGCCGAGGCGATCGCCCTCGCCGTCGACACGACCATGCGGGTGCGGGCGCGCTTCGGTCGCGCCGTCGACCACGTCCGCACCCTCTCGTTCGACCACAGCGCGCACGGGATGTCGGAGGGCAAGACCGCAGGCGCGGCGGCGCCGATGCTCGGCGTCATCCACCTCAACGCCAACTTCGCGTACGCGTCGGGCACCGACGAGATGAACGCGGCGATCCGGCGCCGGCAGAGCGAGGCCGCGGGCACGCCGACGTACGCGACGGGCTTCACGGCGCCGGCGCCGTGGACGCCGCTCGACGTCACCGTGGCGCACGAGCTGTGGCACAAGATCGAGCTGGCGTGGCAGAACGAGCGCTACGCCGAGTCGATCGAGTTCCGGCGGGCGGTGGGCGAACTCTTCGGCCACGACACCATCGAGCACGTATTCGGCGACCCAGTGGCCGTTGCGACGCTCGCCCGCGAGGTGACGGCGTACGCCACGACGAATCGGCTCGAGGCGACGGCGGAGATGTTCGAGCAGTGGTGGTGCGGCCCGCCGCCGCCGGGCTCGATCGCGGCGCGCTTCGGCGAGATCGTCGAACGCTTCTTCCCGCCGCCGCGCTAATCCTCCGACGGGTCGACGAGCCGGTAGCCGACGCCGGGTTCGGTGATCAGGCGCGGGTGCGCCGGGTCTTCGTTGAGCTTCTTGCGCAGTTGCGACGCGTAGACCCGCAGGTACTGCGTCTCGGTGCCGTAGCCCTTCCCCCAGACCGCTTCGAGGATCATGCGGTGCGACAGCACGCGCCCGGGGTGGCGGGCGAGGGCGGCGAGGAAGCCGAACTCCTTCGGCGTGAGGTCAACGGCGCGGCCCGCGACGGTCACCATGTGCCGCGCGAGGTCGACGCGCAGGTCGCCGACGTCGAGCACTGCTTCGTCGATCGTGGGCGTGGTGCCCCGGCGATGCCGCAGCGCCACCCGCACGCGGGCCAGCAACTCGGGTACCGAGAACGGCTTGGTCACGTAGTCGTCGGCTCCTTCGTCGAGGGCGGTGACCTTGCGGTCCTCCGCGCCCTCGGCGGTGAGCACGATGATCGGTACCGTCGACCAGCTGCGGATGCGGCGGCACACGTCGATCCCGTCCATGTCGGGCAGGCCGAGGTCGAGGATGACGATGGCGGGTCCCTCCGCGGCCACCCGATCGAGGGCGTCGAGTCCCGCGCCCGTCGACACGACGCGGTAACCGCGCGCTTCGAGCGCGGCGGTGAGCGCCCGCACGATGGCGGCGTCGTCCTCGACGACGAGCACCGTGTCAGCCACGGCGCACCGGGAGACTGAACGAGAAGCGGGCGCCGCCTTCGGGGACCGACGACAACTCGATGTGGCCGCCGTGGGCTTCGATGATGGCGCGGCAGATGGCCAGACCCACGCCGCTCGACTGCGAGCCCTCGCCGCGCTGGAACGGCTCGAAGATGCGGCCGGCCTGATACTGCGCGACGCCCGGCCCTTCGTCGCTGACCCACACCACGACGTTGTCGTCCTGCTGGCGCGCGCCGAAGCGCACGGTCGAGCGCGGCGGCGAGTGCCGCGCCGCGTTCTCGAGCAGGTTGGTGATCACTTGGTCGAGCAGGACGTAGTCGGCGTCGACGAGGGGAAGGTCGTCGGGCAGTTCTACCTGGACGCGCACCTGACGGAACAAGCGGTCGAGGCGGCGCACCCGTTCGGCCACGAGTTCGTCGAGGGCGACGGCTTGGCGTTCGGGGTGCAGCGCGCCCGCTTCGATCCGGCTGAGCGACAACAAGTTGGCCACGATGCGGTCGAGGCGCTGCGCTTCGTCCCCGACGAGGTCGAGCAATTCGTTGCGGGTCGCGTCGTCGTAGGTGGTGCCGGAGCGGAGATCGGAGGCGACGGCGCGGATCGTCGACAGCGGTGTGCGCAGGTCGTGCGAGACAGCGCGCATCAGCGCGCGCCGCTGCTCGTCGACCTGTTCGAGGACTTCGAGTCTCGTCGCTTCTTCGGCCGCCGCGTCGCGCTCGGCCACCATTGCCTCGTAGCGCTCGTGCATCGCCTCGACTTCGGCCGTGCGCGCTTCGGCCGAGCGGCGGCGTTCGGCTTCGAGGGCGACGACGGTGCCGAGAACCGCGGCGACGGCGAGGAAGATCACGAGGGCGACGGCGTCGTCGACCGCGTTGATCTTCAGCGTCCAGTACGGGCGTACGAAGGCGAGGTTGAACGCCAGCGCCGAGGCCACGGCAGTTGTCAGCGCACCGACGCGTCCACCGAGTACGCCGGCCACGAGGACGGGGATCACGAGGACGAGCGCCGGGGTGGCGCGGTTGGCCGAGTCGCGCAGCGGTACCAGCGCCAGGGTGGCAACCAGGGTCAGCCCGACGCCGGCGAGCGCGCCGACGCCCGCCGCCGGACTTCGCCCCGTTTGTGCATCCACAGCGCCGATCTTTGCGCGATCTTTGCGCGCCCACCGAGGTTCTTATGCCTTCTTTACGAGCGTGTGGGATTCACTCGCGCGGTGACGACTCTTCAGGCGCCGACGCCGATCCCGCCGACGCCACCGCTCAACCTTCCGGAAAAGCGCGGCTACCGCGCGAAGCGGGTGATGCTCGGCGAGCCGCTCCACACCGACCAATTGGCGCACGAGCGTCTCGGCAAGCCGACGGCGCTGGCGGTCTTCGCGTCCGACAACCTGTCGTCGTCTGCGTACGCCACCGAAGAGATCCTCAAGGTGCTCGTGCCGGCGGTCGGCGTCGCCGCATTCGCCCTCGTCGTCCCTGTGACGATCGCCCTGCTGATCGTCCTCGGCTTCCTGATCCTCTCGTACCGCCAGACGATCAAGGCCTATCCGACGGCCGGCGGCGCCTACATCGTCACCCGCGACAACTTCGGCCTGCTGCCGGCGCAGGTGGCGGGCGTCGCACTGCTGACTGACTACATCCTCACCGTGGCGGTGTCGGTTGCGGCCGGTACCGCAGCCATCGCGTCGGCCGCCCCCGTGTTCGAACCCTGGTCGGTGCCGATCTGTGTCGCGCTGATCTCGGTCATCGCGTACGGCAACCTGCGCGGCGTGAAGGAGTCGGGGCGCGTGTTCGCGATCCCGACGTACTTCTTCATCGTCGACATGGTGATCCTGCTCGGCTACGGCTTCTACCGCATGCTCGTCGGCGGGGGGCTGCCGGTGAACCACGCGCAGCACGCCGCGGGCATGGTGCACTTCGGCGGCGCGGGCATGGGGCTGCTGATGGGGGCGTCGCTGTACAAGGTGCTGACGGCCTTCGCCAACGGTGGCGCGGCGGTCACCGGTGTCGAGGCGATCTCCAACGGCGTGCCGGCGTTCCGCGTGCCCGAGTGGAAGAACGCCCGCGAGACGCTCGTGATCATGGGCTCCACCCTCGGCGCCATGTTCCTCGGCCTGTCGATCCTGGCGGCCAAGACCCACACCGTTCCCTACGAGAAGGGCACGCCCACGGTCATCTCGCAGATCGGCAAGGCGGTGTACGGGCACTCGCCGGTCGGCAACGCCCTGTACCTGATGCTCCAGGCCGGCACGGCGCTCATCCTGATCCTGGCGGCCAACACGTCCTTTGCCGACTTCCCGCGGTTGGCGAGCTTCCACGCCGGTGACAACTTCATGCCGCGGCAGCTCACCAAGCGCGGCCACCGCCTCGTGTTCTCCAACGGCATCATCGCCCTGGCGACGGCCTCGATCGTGCTCGTCATCGCGGCCGACGCCAAGGTCGACAACCTGATCGGCCTCTACGCCATCGGCGTGTTCACCAGCTTCACGCTGAGCCAGGGCGGCATGGCCAAGCACCACATCACGCAGAAGGAAGAGGGCTGGCGCATGGGCCTCTTCATCAACGGGACGGGTGCGTTCCTGTCGCTCGTCGTCGACATCATCATCGGCATCACGAAGTTCACCCGCGGCGCCTGGGTGGTCGTGGTACTCGTCCCGGTCATGGTGGCGCTGCTGGTGCGGCTGAACAAGCAGTACGAGTCCGAAGCCGAAGAGCTGAAGGAGGACGCCAAGGCGGCCGCAGAGGCGCAGGTGCTGCGCCGTCATGTCGTGCTCGTGCTCGTCGACACGCTCGATCGCGCGGCGGCGCGCGCCATTCAGTACGCCCGCACGCTGCACCCCGACGAGCTCAAGGCGGTGCACATCGCCGTCGACCTGTACAAGGCCGAGCAGCTGGCCGAGGAGTGGCGCGCGCTGGGCCTGACACGCTTGCCGCTCGAGCTGGTCGACTGTCCCGACCGTCGCTTGACGCACAGCGTCATGGAAGTCGTGGCCGAGTCGCTCCACGGCGGCGACACCGAAGTGTCGGTGCTCGTGCCCCGGTTGGAGCACCGGCGTTTCTGGCACCGCTTGTTGCACGACCGCACCGCCGACTCGATCGCCGACGCCGTCGGGCGTTTGGCGCACGCCAACGTCACGTTCGTGCCGTACCACCTCGGCGCGCATTCCACCAAGGAGCCAGTTGATGTCGCTCGTAGCTGATGACCGGATCGCCATCGGGAGCGTCGTGTGGCGCGACACCGTTTGCGTGGAGGGCCGCGTGCGCTCGATGCGCATCACGCCGTGGGCCGACGTGCCGAGCTTGGAGTGCACGATCGTCGACGAGACGGGTGGGCTCACGGTGGTGTTCCTCGGTCGGCGCAAGATCGCCGGCGTGCATCCCGGAACGGTGCTGCGCGTCGAGGGCGTCGCCGGCGCCCACCACGGCAAGCTCGCCCTGATGAACCCCGAATACGAGATCGTCACGACCCCGCACGTGGAGGCGCCGCACCACTAAGTCGCCCCTGCGGCGTTGGGTCGGCGCGTAGTGCGCCATGATTCGGGCATGTCGTTGCTCTCGGATGCACAGGTGCTCCAGGAACGAACGGTGGCGTTGCGGCGCGAGCTGCACGCCGATCCTGAGCTCGCACTCGAACTGCCGCGCACGCAGGAGCGCGTCGGGGCCGAACTCGCCGACCTGCCGATCGCGGTCACGCAGGGAACCGGATGCACGTCGCTGATCGGCGTGCTCGACGGCGACCGACCGGGCCCGACGGTGCTGTTGCGCGGCGATATGGACGCGCTGCCCATGCCCGAAGACACGGGACTCGAATACAGCTCGCGCAACAAGGGCGTCATGCACGCCTGCGGGCACGACGCCCACACCGCCATGCTGGCCAGTGCGGCGCGCCTGCTGTGTGACCGCCGCGGCGAACTCGCCGGCCGCGTGGTGTTCATGTTCCAGCCGGGCGAAGAGGGCGGCTTCGGCGCCAAGGTGATGCTCGAGCACGGGTTGTTCGACGTCGGTGGTCGACCTGACGCCGCGTTCGCGCTGCATCAGTCGCCGTCGATGCCGAGCGGGATGATCGCCGTGAAGCCCGGCGCGACGATGGCATCGACCAACAACTTCACCATCCGCATCGTGGGCAAGGGCGGCCACGCCTCGATGCCGCATCTCGCGGTCGACCCGATCCCGGTGGCGGCCGAGCTGGTGATGGCGTTGCAGGCCTACGTGACGCGTCGCGTCGACGCGTTCGACCCGGCGGTGGTCACCGTCGCCAAGATCCGCGCCGGCACGACGATCAACGTCGTGCCCGAGGACGCATTGCTGCTCGGCACCATCCGCACGGTGTCGGCGCGTACCCGCACCGCGGTGGTCAAGGGCGTGGAGGATCTGGCCAAGGGCATCGCGTCGGCGCACGGGTGCGTGGCCGAGGTCGAGATGCACGAGGGCTATCCCGTCACCGTGAACGACGACACGATGGCGGGCTACGTGCGCGACGTCGCCACCGGTGTCGTCGGCACCGATCTGGTGCGCTGGTTGCCGGCGCCGGTCATGGGCGCCGAGGACTTTTCCTACGTGCTCAACGAGGTCCCGGGAGCGATGGCGTTCCTCGGCACGATGCCTCCCGGCCACCGCGGCTTCGTGGCGCCGAACCATTCCAACCGCATGGTCCTCGACGAGAACGCCATGGCCGCGGGCGTGGCCGTGTACGCCGCCGCCGCGCTGTCCTTCGCGTCAGCCGCCGCCGCCGAGTGACAGTTCTTCGCCGTCGCAGCCGTCGGGCTTTCGCGGTGGCGATCGGCGTAGCTCTCGTCGGCGCCGGGCTGTTGTGGTGGCGCAAGCCGTGGGTACCCGCCGTACCGCTCGCTGACCCAGGACGCGGCGGCCAAAGGATCAACGAGGCTGGTGTCTTCGGCAACTACTTCGCGAGTACCGCGCCGGCACCGGGCATCCTCCTGCTCGGCGGTTCAGAGGGCGGTCTGTCTCACGACGTTGCCAGAACCGCTAGGGCGTTTCGACGGGCAGGGTTTTCCGTACTGCAGCTGGCATATTTCGGCGCACCGCACGAACCATCCAAACTCGAACGCGTTCCCCTCGAGACGTTCGACCGCGGGTTGGACTGGCTGCGCCGCCAGCCCGCGGTACTGCCGGATCGCGTCGCCCTCGTCGGCCACTCCAAGGGAGCGGAAGCGGCGCTGCTGGAGGCTGCGCGCCGGCCTGACGTTGTCCGGGCTGTCGTGGCCGCGGCGCCGTCGAGCGTCGTGTGGAAAGGGATCGACTGGGGCTTCCCGCTGAATCCCGATTCGTCGTGGTCGGCCAATGGAAAACCCGTCCCGGCGCTTCCGTACGCGCTGTGGCGTCCGTGGAAGCCGATCGGCTCCGTCTACCGGGATGGCCTGCGACGTCTGGGCGAGCATCGCAAGTCCGAAATCGCCGTGGAGCGAATCGCGGGGCCCGTGTTGCTGCTGTGCGGCGATCGTGACGCCCTCTGGCCATCGTGCCCAATGTCTCGCGCCCTGCGTTCCCGCGCCGAGCAGCGCGGAAAGACTGGCGTGAGCGTGATCGAATTCAAGACCGCAGGTCACCTCCTCTTCGGTCCTCGGGTTCCGCCGCAGGATCCGGCGCTGCACAATCGATGGACGGGCGGCTCGGCGACGGCGAACAACCAAGCTCGGGCGAAAGGCTGGTCATTGGTCGTCGCCTTTCTCCGGCAGAACCTCGCGTCGTAACGTCTCTCGCCATGCCCGTCGACCGCAGCGTGACCAAAGTCGCGCTCTTTCCGACGTGCGTCGTCGACGCCGTCGCGCCGGAGGTCGGCTTCGCCACCGCCCGCGTGCTGGCGCGGCGCGGCTGTGAGGTCGAAGTCGCCGAGCGCACGACCTGTTGCGGCCAGCCGGCGTGGAACTCGGGACACGCTGAGCCCGCGGCGGTCGTCGCCCGCACGACACTGGCCGGTATCGAGGAGGCGCTCGCCGACGGCGCCGAAGCGGTCGTCGTGCCCGCCGGCAGTTGCACGACGATGATCCGCGTCTTCTGGCCCGAGCTGTTCGCCGAGGTAGGCCAGCACGACGCGGCGCGCCGCGCCCGCGCCGTCGCGCCCAAGGTGTTCGAACTCAGCGAGTACCTCGCTTCTGCGAAGGATGACCGCCCCATCGGGGCGGAAATCCTTCACAGAAGTGAGGGAGCAGCGGTGCGCTACCACCCGTCGTGTCACATGCTGCGGGAGTTGGGGATTCGGGACCAGCCGTGCGCCGCGCTGGAAGGCGCGGGGTACGACGTGGGGCGCGGGCCGGAACGGTGCTGCGGGTTCGGTGGGTTGTTCAGCGTGAAGCTGCCCGAGACGTCCGTCGCTATGGCCGACGAAGTGCTCGACGCCGCAGTGGCCGCCGGCGCGTCCGACATCGTGGCCGCGGACGGGTCGTGCCTGATGCAGCTGGCGACGCGCGCCGAAGCACGCGGGCTGCCGCTGCGGTTCCGGCATCTCGCCGTCGCCCTCGACGACGCCGAAGCCGAAGCCGAGATATGACGGCCCAGCCGATCGCGTCCACCCCCGACCTGCGGGACCGGACGGTCACGGCCATCGCCGACGCGCGGCTCGGGCGTGCCCTGGCCAACGCGGCGGACACCTTCGAAGAACGGCGCGGCGTCGCGCGCGCCGCGTTCGCCGACGCGGCGGCGGTACGCGAGACGGCGCGCGCCATCCGTGCCGACGTGCTGCGGCGGTTGCCGGCGTTGCTCGACCAACTCGCCGACAACGTGCTCGCCGCCGGCGGCCACGTGTGCTGGGCGCCCGACGCCGAGGCGGCGCGCGCCTATGTGCGCGAGGTGGCGCGCCGGCGCGGCGCCAAGAAGATCGTCAAGGGCAAGTCGATGCTGTCCGAGGAGATCGAGCTCAACCCGGCGCTCGAGGCCGACGGCATCGAAGTCACCGAGACCGATCTTGGTGAGTGGATCATCCAGGTGGCGAACGAAACGCCGAGCCACATCATCGTGCCGGCGATCCATCGCGACCGCGGCCAGATCCGCGACGCGTTGCAGCGCGTCGCCCACGGCGATCTCTCCGACGTCCCCGAGGAACTGGCGGCGTTCGCCCGCGCCCAGCTGCGGGCCAAGTTCCTCGAAGCCGACATCGGCATCACCGGCGTGAACTTCGGCGTGGCGGCGACGGGCACCTGCGTGCTCGTCACCAACGAAGGCAACGGTCGCCTGTCGAGCAGCGTGCCGCCGGTGCACATCGCGTTGATGGGCGCCGAGCGGGTCGTGGCGGACTGGGCGCAGCTCGACGTGTTGCTGTCGTTGCTGCCGCGCAGCGCAACCGGCCAAGCGGCGACGACCTACGTGAGCGCGATGACGGGGCCGCGTCGCGACGGCGAGCGCGACGGGCCCGACGAGTTCCACCTCGTGATCGTCGACAACGGGCGCAGCGCCATCGCCGAGAGCGAGTTCGCCGAGATGCTGGCGTGCATCCGCTGCGGCGCTTGCCTCAACGTGTGTCCCGTGTATCGCCAGATCGGCGGGCACGCCTACGGATGGGTGTACTCGGGCCCGATGGGCGCGGTGCTCACCCCGCTGCTGGCGCAGGACGAGTACTCCACCGCCACGCAACTGGCCAACGCGTCGAGCCTGTGCGGCGCTTGCTGGGAGGCGTGCCCAGTCGGCATTCCGCTGCAGGACATGTTGCTGGCGCAGCGGCGGCGCAACTCTGTCGGCGCGCGGCCGAGCGAGAAGACCGCCTGGCAGGCGTGGGCGGCGACGTGGTCGCGCACCGGCACCTACTGGTTGAGTTTGCGCACCGGCACCGTGGCGCAGCGCCTGCTCGGCCCGCGCTTGGCGCGCCTGCCCGGCGCTCGCAACTGGGCGACGGGCCGCGCGCTGCCCCAGGCGGCCGAGGTCTCCTTCCGCGACGCGTGGCGCCGGGGTGAACGGTGACGCGCGAGACGGGCGACCGCGCCGCGTTTCTCGGACGCATCCGCCGCGCCGTCGCCGCACCCACAACCGGACACGCCCGCCCCGTCACGCCGTTGCCGCCTTCCGGCCCGCCCGTCGTCGCCTACGCGACGGAGCCCGATTTCGCCGCCGCACTCGAAGGGCTCGGCGGCGTCGTGCGCTCGCTGGCCGACCCCGTGGCGTTCACCACGTTCGTCGACGATGCGTTGGATGCCGCCAAAGGCGACAAGACGCGCGTCCGCGTGCTGCTCACCGACGAGCCCGAGTGCGCGGCGGTGGCGTACGCGCTCGGCCAACGAACCGACGTCGACTTGGTCGCGTTCACCGACGCCGCGGCGGCGGCTACCGCTGATATCGGCTTCACCGGTGCCCGCGCCGGTGTCGCCCGTACCGGCTCGATCGTGGTCGACTCCGGCCGTGCGGGTGGCCGTACGGCCAGCCTGCTGCCACCGATGCACGTTGCCCTCCTCCGGGCGGACAGCGTCGTGCGTGACCCCGGCGACCTGTGGCGACCGCTGGGCGTGCCCATGCCGTCGAACCTGGTGCAGATCACCGGACCGAGCCGATCCGCCGATATCGAGCTCATCATCACGCTCGGCGTGCACGGACCGCGAGCCCTTTGGGTAGGACTGCTCGTTTAACCTGCCGCGGTGCGAAAAATCCTGTTGGTGGTCTCGCTCGCGGCGTTGATGGTGTTCGGCGAGGCGGCGATCGGCGCCGCGCCGCCGGCATCGGCTGACGTCGTGCCCGACGCCGCGACGTCCATTGGCGAGGCGATCATCGGTTTTCAACCTGGTTTCCTGCCGGCGCTGAACATCGGCGAGCGGCTGGCGGGTCTGGCCGTGACGCGCGTGTCGCGCAACGGTTCGTTCGTCACGGTGTCGGTGCCGACGGTAGGTGCGGCACGCACGGCGCTGGCGAGCATCCCCGGCGTCGCCTACGTCGAGGACAACGCCTTGCTGCACACCGAGGCGGCGCCGAACGACCCGAAGCTCGCCCAGCAGTACGGCCCGCAGATGATGGGCTTCCCGACGGCGTGGAGTGAGGTCGGGTACGGGTCGACGGCGATCACCGTGGCCCTCGTCGACACCGGCATTCTCAAGACGCACGAGGACCTCGCGGGGGCGCGCATTCTCCAGGGCCACGACTACGCGAACGGCGACACGAACCCGGACGACAACTGTGGCCACGGCACCCACACCGCCGGCATCCTGGGCGCCACCACCAACAACGGTCTCGGCATCGCCGGCGAGGCGCAAGTGAAGATCCTCGAGATGAAGGCGCTCGACAGTTCGTTCTTCAGCAGCAGTTGCTCCGGCAGCGACGCCGACATCGCCCAGGCGATCATGGACGCCGCCGACCAGGGCGCCAGCATCATCTCCATGAGCATCGGCGGCGCCGGTTCGACGGCGATGCAGAACGCGGTCAACTACGCCTACAACAAGGGTGTCATCCTCGTGGCTGCGGCCGGCAACGACGGGCAGAACAACGGCACCGATTATCCGGGTGCGTATCCGAACGTGATCGCAGTGGGAGCGCTCACCAGCAACAAGGTGCGGGCCAGCTATTCCGACGGGGGCGCGCAGCTCGACATCATGGCGCCGGGCAGCAACGTGCTGTCCACCTACACCGGCAGCAACTCCACCTACTCGTCGCTCAGCGGCACCTCGATGGCGACGCCCGGAGTCGCGGGCGCGCTGGCGCTCGCCCTCGGGTGTGCGCCCGCGGGCACGACGCGCGACACCGTCGTCAACGCGTTGTATTCGACGGCCGACGATCTCGGGACCGCCGGCCGCGACAATGCCTATGGCAACGGCCTGGCGCGCGCCGACAAGCTCGTGCAGTCGGTGTGCAATGTTGCGCCGCCCGCCAACCAGAACCCGACGGCCGCGTTCACCACGAGCGCGTCGGGCGAGCTGGGCGTAGCGGTGGACGCCAGCACGTCGAGCGATCCGGACGGCGACACGCTGACCTATGCCTGGGACTTCGGCGACGGGGGCACGGGCACGGGCAAGACCACGACCCACACGTATGCGACGTCGGGCACCTACAGCATCACGTTGACGGTCAACGACGGACACGGCGGTACGGCGCACACGTCGGCGAACTTCACGACCGGTTCGAGCGGTGATCCCGATCCGTCGGTGCCCACGATCACGAGCGGCCAGATGGTGAACGCCACGGTGAACTCGTCAGCGAAGTCGGTGTATTTCAAGATCAACGTGCCGACGGGCACGAGCCAGATCACGGCGGTCACGGCGTGCAGCTCGTCGTGCCCCGCCAACGTCGACCTCTACACGCGCCGCAACGCGGAGCCGACGAACAAGAAGTACGACTGCCGGTCGAGCAGCGCCGGTGACGCCGAGAACTGCACGACGGCGAGCCCGGCGAGCGGTTACTGGTACGTGCGCGTGAAGAAGGTGAAAGGCAGCGGCACCGTGCAGTTGACCGTCACCCTGTCCTGATGCAGTTGCCGGTCCTGCTCGCCGACCTCGAGCAGCTCGTGACGGTCGAGTCGCCGTCGGCCGACAAGGACGCCTGCCATCGCTGCGCCGACGCCGTCGCGCAGCTCGCCGGCCGCGTGCTTGGCGTCGCGCCGGAACGCATCGTCGTCGAGGGATCGCCGCACCTGCGCTGGCGCTTTGGCGAGGCACCGACGCGCGTGCTCCTCGTCGGACACTTCGACACCGTGTGGCCGCTCGGCGCGCTCGCTGAATTGCCGTTCGCGGTGAACGACGGTGTGGTGACGGGGCCCGGGTGCTTCGACATGAAGGCAGGCGTCGTCATGGCGCTGCACGCGCTGGCGTCACTCGACGACCTTGACGGCGCCGCACTGCTCCTCAACAGCGACGAGGAGACGGGGTCCCTCACCTCACGGGCGCTGATCGAGGACACGGCGCGCGGGGCACGTGCCGCGCTTGTCCTCGAGCCACCGCACCAGGGGGCGCTGAAGACGGCGCGCAAAGGCGTGGGGTTTTACCGCCTCGACATTGCGGGGCGCGCCGCCCACGCCGGGCTCGAACCGGAGAAGGGCGCCAACGCCCTCGTGGCCCTCGCCGACGCCGTGCGCGGCATCACCGCGGCGGCCGACGCGCCCAAGGGCACGACCGTGACGCCCACGACAGCGAGCGCCGGGACCACGCGCAACGTCGTACCCGCCCAGGCGGCGGTCGAAGTCGACGTGCGTGGTCAGACCCAAGCAGAACTCGAACGCGTCGACGCAGCGCTGCGCGCGCTGCAACCAACGGTCGAGGGCACCACCTTCGCGTGGTCGGGTGGCATCAACCGCCCGCCGCTCGAGCCGTCGGCGTCGGCGTCCCTGTTCGCCCGCGCCCAGCGGCTTGCCGCCGACCTCGGGCTGCAACCGCTGCGCCACGTCGCTGTAGGTGGTGGGAGCGACGGCAACTTCACCGCCGGCATCGGCGTGCCGACCCTCGACGGTCTCGGTGCTGACGGCGACGGCGCCCACGCCCGCACCGAGCACGTCGTGGCCGCGACCATGCTCGACCGCACGCGCCTCCTAGCCGCGCTCGTGCAGGATCTGCTGGTCGGCTAGCTCAACTCGTCGCCGAAGATCGGGTTGATGGAGGGGACGACGCCGCTCTTCATGACGCCCTCGGCGACCGGCAGTGCGGCTTCGGCGAGGGCGGCGGCGGCGTCGACCCCGATCATCGACAGCGGTCGCGCCGCCAGGTCGTCGGTCCGTCGCTCGATGGCGGCGAGGCCTTCGCGGCCGCGGTCGTTGCCCGAGCCATCGGGTTCGAGCCAGCCGCGCTCGATCAACGACTCGACGCCGAGCGCCCACTCGTCGTCGGGCCAGTTGCGCGTGCCTTGCAGTGTTTCGCGCGGGATGGCCGTGTAGGTCGACTGCAGCACGAGTGCCTCGCACGGTCCGATCCCCGCGTCGACGAGCGCCGCGACGTGGCCGTCGCCCCGATGCTCGCGAATGAGCGTCGCCGCCCACCACGCCTGGAGCGCCGCGCCCTCCTCGGGCCAGTCCAACTCCGCGTGCGCGGCGAACAGCGGGCGTCCGGCGATGTCGTTGCTCACCGCTTCGGCGATCGTACGTGCCAGCGGCGCGAGCAGAGCGACGGCCTCGAGGTCCACCTCCACCATGGCCGAGAGCGCGTCGACCATCCCGTCGAGGCGGGCGCGCAGTACGGCGTTCGGAGTGGTCTTCGCCCAGCAGTCGGGCACGGCGCGCTCCACGCGGCTCGGGTGGAAGTTGTAGAAGGTGGCGGTCACCATCTTCGGTCCTACGGCGCCCATCGCCGCCGCACGCGACGCGAAGTAGCCCATCCAGAAGCCCTTCATGCCGACGGCGTCCCACGCGGCGCGGCTTTCGGGGGCGAAGTAGGTGATGGCGTGGTAGGGCTCGAGCCGCCGCCAGATCCGACGAGCGAGCAACGACAGCGCCGGATCGATCACGCCGTCACCCTCCCTGCAACATCGAACGAACCGCGTCGGCTCCAACCGACTGCTCGAACAAGCCGTGCATGTCGGGGCCGCGTCGCAGCGTATGCCCGCCGTCGACGCTGATGATCTGACCCGTCGTCCACGCCGCCTCCGGGCCGCATAGGTAGCGCACGGCTTCGGCGATCTCCTCGGGCGTGCCGTTGCGTCCGAGTGGCATCTGCTCCAGGTAATCCTGCTGGAGGTGCTCGTTGGTCGTCAGCATGGTCGACAACTCGGTGGGCACGAGGCCGGGCCGCACGGCGTTGACGCGCACGCCCACCATCCCGAGTTCGTCGGCGGTGTTCTTGACCAGCATTTCGACGGCCGCCTTCGACACGCAGTACGGCCCCATGTAGCGGTGCGTCAGCGCGCCGGCGATCGACGAGATGGCCAGCATGGCGCCGCCGCCGCTGCGGGCGATCGCCGCGCCGGCGTGCTTGAAGGTGAGGAAGACGCCCGTGAGGTTCGTCTCGAGCACCGCGTTCCACGTCTCGAGATCCGTCGTGGTGATCGGCGCCGCGCTGCCGGTGCCGGCGTTGGCCACTGCGATGTGGAGTCCGCCGCCCTGCGACGCGTGCTCGACCGCGGCGCGCACCGACTCCTCGTCGCGCACGTCACACACAACCGCGCGCGCCCCGTCCGGCAGCGACGCCAACGCGCGCTTCAGCTTCTCCTCGCTGCGCCCACAGATCGTGACCGTCGCCCCATCAGCAGCCAACCGCGCCGCAATAGCCAAGCCAATCCCGGACCCGCCCCCAGTAACGAGTGCGTTCATTCCGTCGAGCGATGCCATTACCAGCCTCCTCCTCCTCCGCCGCCGCCTCCGCCGCCGCTAAAGCCGCCGCCGCCGAAGCCGCTGCTGCCCGACGACGATGGGGTGGACACGATCGTTCCCGATGTTTGCACGGCGAAGCTCGACATCGACGACGCGAAGTTGCCGAAGCTGAACGCGCTCCACGTTCCGTAGGGCGTGTACCAGCCCATGCCGGGCGGCGGGTTGTCGCCGTAGATGTCGTGGAAGACCTTCGCCCAGTGAGCGGTCTCGTGGAACACGATGGCGTAGGGCAGGTATTTGGCGAAGATGTTCTCGTCTTCGGCGAACTTCATCCGGTCGGCCTCGGCCGTCGCCATGTACTTGCGGAAACCCATCGCCTGGTCGAGCGCGGCGCTGCCCTTGCCGGTGCGCGCCGGCATGGCGTGGTGGGTGGCGATCATCAGCAACGCCACGAGGACGAGCGGCACGCCGACGAGCGCGGCGTGAGTGAAGGCGGCGAGTCCGATCACCACGAGGGTGGCGAAGATCAGCGCGACGATGCCGCCCGCGAGGTACGTCGCGCGGATGCGGTCGGGACGTTTGGCGAACCACTTGCGGCCGACCGTGTCGTCGTACAGCGCGTTCTGCACGTGGTGGAGGTCGGAGGCGAACTTGTTGTGCAAGTCGGAGAGGCTGACTGCGCTGCGCCCGTCGAAAAGCGCCTCGAACAAGCGGCGCTCGTACTCGGCGAACGAGCCGTCGTCCTCCTTCGTCTTGGTGAGCTTCCAATCGGCCTTGTGGAACAGCGTCTTCTTCTCGGTCTCCTCGATCGAGAGATAGCCGCGCACGCCGAAGTCGATGATCGTCGCGGTGACGTCGAGCGGATCGGCGCGCTCGTCAACAAGGACGCCGACCTCCGCCGGTCGCGCGTCGTCCGGTGGGCGGTACTGCACCGGGCCGCCGTGACGGTCGAACATCGGGATGCGTTCGTCGTCGCCGCCCGAGCCGGTGCGCCGGTCGCGGCCGGTCTGCCACAGCTTGCGCACGACGAGGCCACCGAGCAGCAACAGCAACGCCAGCGCCACGCCCGCGGTTCCGATCGTTACGGCGAAGGCGCGGGCGAACGACCACTTCTCGTCGAGGATCGGCAGCACGCCGGCGGGATCGACCACCCCCTTGTTGAGCGCGACGACGATCGTCATGCCGCTGCCGGGGTACAGCACGCCCTGGGTGAAGTCGGCCTCTTGGGGAGACGCGACCGCGGCACCGTCGCAGCTCAGCGTCGAACCTTCGGGCCCCGTGAAGCAACCGACGCGCTGCACGCCGTCGGGCGCCCGCACGATCACCTGCGTCGTGTCGATCGGTATCACCCAGCCGAACCCCACCGGGTTCCAATACAGCTCGTCGTGATCCTTGAAGCCGTTGAGCGCGCCGTCGAGCCGGTAACTGATCACGTAGGTGTGCATGCCCGTGACGGTCTTATGGGCGTCGCCGATCTTGAGCGTCTTGACGCGACCGGAGTCGCTGATCGCGGTGTGCGCCGACGCGTCGGTGGCGGTCACATGGATGTGGCGCATCTTGTAGACGCGCTCGTACTTCGGGTTCGGGTCGTAGTTGAAGCGAACGTTGAAGTACTGGTAGATGCCGTGGTGGGCTTCGTCGGCGTAGTCGACGTCGAGCGTCTCCACGACGTTGATGCTCCCGTCGCGCTGGATGTCCATGAAGATGCGTTGCCGGGCGATGTGAAACCCGGTGCTCTGCGCGTCGGCGTGCCCACCGCCGATGACGGCGACCAAGGCGACCGTCAGCGCGGCCGCGGCGACCGCCTTACAGAGCCGCACTGGGCGCGTCCTTGGCGTCGAGGTCGGCTTGGAAATACTCGGCTGGGCTGAAGCCGAGCGCCCGGGCAAACAGCACCGTGGGGAACGTCTGCTGTGCGGTGTTGTAGTTGCGCACGGTGCCGTTGTAGTACCGGCGGGCGAACGACAGGTCCTCTTCGAGGGTCGCCAATTCGTTCTGCAGCGACTGGAAGTTCGTGTTCGCCTTCAGATCCGGATACGCCTCGGCCACGGCGATGAGCGAACCGACGGCGTTGCCAACCTTCTCTTCCGCCGCCCCGGTCGCCGCCGCTCCCCGCGCCTGTGTGCGGGCGGCCACGACGGACTCGAGCGTTTGCTGTTCGTGCAGCTTGTAGCCCTTCACGACCTCGACGAGGTTGGGCACGAGATCCGCCCGCCGGGTGAGTTGGACGTCGATGCCGGCCCAGGCATCGGCGACCGAATTGCGGTTTTTGACCAAGCGGTTGAAGGTGCGGACCCCGAACGCGACAAGGAAGATCAGCAAAAGCACCACGACGATGACCGCGACCATGCGCGGACCCTACAAGGCGTGTGACCGATTTCACGCCGAAAACAGGACGCACGCTCGGTAGTGTTCGCACTGACAGAACGTTCGCGCTGCAGGAACGTCGAGGGGGAATGGGTTCTCGTGTAGAGACGGCCGCGGATCTTGCGTCGTACTTTCCGCGTTTCGCCGTCGACTGGGCGCGCGACGACCCGGACCGCACGTGGCGCGCCGACGACGCGTCGCTCGTCTTCGTCGACATCTCCGGCTTCACCGCGCTGTCGGAACGTCTGGCGCGCCGAGGCCACCTCGGTGCCGAGGAACTCACCCAGACGCTGAGCACGTGCTTTGCCGACCTGCTCGTCGCGGCATACGCGGATGGCGGCAGCCTCGTGAAGTTCGGCGGTGACGCGTTGTTGCTGCTCTTCGAGGGCGACGATCACGCCAACCGCGCCGTGCGCAGCGCGCTGCAGATGCGGGCGCGTCTGGGACGCAGCGGCCGTATCGCAACGTCGGTGGGCAACATCCGGCTGCGGATGTCGGCGGGCGTGCACTCCGGCGTGGTGCACCTCTTCCGCGTCGGTGCGTCCCACCGCGAACTGCTGATCGCCGGACCGGGCCCCTCGAGCGTCGTCGCGATGGAGCAGACGGCAAACGCCGGTGAGATCGTCGTCAGCAGCGGCACAGCCGAACGCATCCCGGCGCGGCTCGTGGGCGACGCCACCGGTCCCGGCTTCTTTCTCAGGTCGCGTCCGTCGATCTCGGTGGACGCATCGTTTCCTCCGACGCGCGACGCCGGCGTCGACCTGCGTCCCGCGATCCCCGTCGCGTTGCGCGATCACCTGGCGGGATCGGTGGAGCCGGAGCACCGGCGGGTGTCGGTGGCGTTCATCCGGTTTGACGGCATCGACGCTGTCATCGAGAACGACGGCCCCGCGATGGCGGCTGAAGTGCTCGACGAGCTCGTCACGGATGTGCAGGCGGCGGTCGACCACGAAGGTGCGACCTTCCTCGGCACCGACGCCGACAAGGACGGCGGCAAGCTCATCGTCATCGGCGGCGCCCCGCGCGCCCTCGACGACGACGAAGGCCGCGTGCTGCGAGCGATGCGGCGCGTCGTCGAGCGTGAGCGGCGCCTTCCGGTGCGCATCGGAGTGCACCACGGCCACGCGTTCGTCGGTGAGGTTGGTCCGTCGTACCGACGCACGTACACCGTGATGGGCGACACGGTGAATCTGGCGGCGCGGCTGATGGCGAGCGCGGCGCCGGGTGAGGTGCGCGCGACCAGAGACGTACTCGACCTCGCGGCCTCGGAGTTCGTGACGACGTCGCTGCCCCCGTTCTTGGTGAAGGGCAAGTCGCGCCCCGTCGACGCGGTGCTCGTCGGCGAGCGCGTCCGCCGCCGTACGCGCGCTCTCACCGATCTGCCCTTCGTGGGGCGTGAAGTCGAGCGCGAGCGCCTCCGCGACACGCTCGACGAGATGCGGGCCGGGCGCGGCGGCTTGGTCGACATCGCCGGCGAAGCAGGTATCGGAAAGTCGCGCCTGTTGCGCGAGTTTCTCGCCGACGCTGCGGAGGTGCCCATCGTGACGACGTTCTGCGAGGCGTACGAAGCGACGACGCCGTACTTCGCCGTGCGCTTCTTGCTGCGCGGCGCGCTCGGCCTGAAGACGGCCACCGACAACGCCCCGGCAGTCCTGCGCGCCATCGTCTCCGGAGCGGCCCCGGAGTTGTTGCCGTGGTTGCCTCTCATCGGGTCCGTGATGTCGGTCGAGGTGGCAGCGACGCCCGAATCCGAGGCGCTGGATCCGCAGTTCTTGCGCGATCAGACCGTGCGGGCCGTCGTCGATCTCCTCGCCGCTGTCGTCTCCGGAGCGCAACTCTTCGTCGTCGAGGACGCCCAGTGGGTCGACGACCTGTCGGCCGAAGTCTTGCGCGCCATCGCACAGCGGGCGCGTTCGCGGCGCTGGCTTGTCTGCCTCAGCCGGCGGATGGACGACACCGGTTATCGCCCCGGTGACGAGACGACGCTGCGACTCCTCCTCGACGCCCTCGACGACACCGAGGCGCGTCGCCTGCTCCAGGCGGCGGCCGGTGCCGCGCCGGGCGAGACGTTGCTGCGACCCGACCAGGTCGACGTGCTCGTGGAGCGCGCCGGGGGTAACCCGCTGTTCGTCGAGCAGTTGGCGCACGCGGCGGCCTCCGGTGCAGGGGAAGCCACGTTGTCGGGCAGCCTCGAAGCCGTGGTTGCAGCCAAGATCGACACGTTGCCGCCGCGGGATCGTCAGGCGCTGCGCTACGCGGCGGTGCTCGGGCCGATGTTCGAGGCGGCACGTCTGGCCGAACTCGTCGCCGAAGAAGGCGGCGAGGCCCGTGCGGTGGCGGGACGGCTACGCCAGTTCCTCGAGCCATCCGGCACCGGGTGGCTGCGCTTCCGCAACGAGTGCTACCGCGAGGTCGCATACGAGACGCTGTCGTTTCGCAGGCGCAAGGAGTTGCACGCCAAGGCCGGCGCGTCGATCGAAGCCGCGCTCGAAGACGGCACGACGGAAGGCTTCGAGATCCTGTCGTTCCACTTCTGGCACGCACAGCAGTACGAGAAGTGCTGGCGCTATTCGCGGGCAGCGGCCGAGCGGGCGCGCGACAAATACGCCAACGTCGAAGCGGCGGTGCTGTACGAACGGGCGCTGGCGGCCGGTGGCCAGATCGACGGTGATCTCGTACCGTCGGCGGCGCAGGTGTACCGGTCGTTGGCCGAGGTTGCGCTCATCGGCAACTTGTACGACCAGGCCAAGGCGGCCCTGGCGCGGGCGCGGGCGTTCCGCAAAGGCGACGCTCCGTTCCTGGCCGACGTATGCCGCCTCGAGACGATCCTCGCCGCCAACCGCGGGCAGAGCGCCAACGCGGCGCGGTGGGTGAATCGCGGCCTGCGCCTGCTCGAGGGCGACAACCGGCGGGCGGCCGTCGCGTTGCGCGCCGAACTGCGCATGTTGCGCGCCGATCAGCTTCACCGGGCGAACGACAATCGCCGCGCGCTGGCGTGGGCCGAGCAGGCGATCGCCGACGCCAAGGCGTCGCGCAATCGCAAGGCGCTCGCCCGCGCCTACACCGTCGCCGATCTCGCGTCGGCCCGCTTGGGTCGCCCCGATGCCGGTCGGCGCCTGCGCGCCGCGCTCGCCATCTGGACCGAGCTCGACGTCAAGAAGGACGAGGGTGACGTGCGCGTCGTACTCGGTGCCACCGCGTACTGGAAGGGCGAGTGGGACGAAGCCCTCGACCAGTTCATCCGGAGTCGTGACGCCTACACGGCGGCGGGCGATCTCGTGACGGCGGGCTACGGCACCACGAACGTCACCGACATCCTGCTCGACCAGGGACGCGGCGAAGAGGTGACCGGACTCGGCGACGTCATCAACCTGTGGCGCTCGGTGGGCCACCCCGGTCCGGTCCCGGGGGCGCTGACCAACATGGGGCGCGCCGCCTTGCAGCGCGGCGACGTATTGAAAGCCCGCGACGTATTCGACCAGGCCCGGTGGGCGGCGGAGGACCTTGGTGCCGACACCGCCGAGTATGACTACTGGGTTGCCGAGTGCATGATCCGCGAGGGCGAAGCGCGCGACGCCCGTACCTTGCTCGAGCACGCCCTGCGCGACGAAACGAAGAAGGGCGGCGTCCTGTTGCTACCGCGCCTGCACCGCGGCATCGGCTATGCCCACCTCGCGCTCGGCGATCCCGACGCCGCGGCGGCCGAGTTCGAGCGCGCGGTGGACGCGGCGAGGGCCAACGGTTCACCGTAC
This sequence comes from Acidimicrobiales bacterium, assembly GCA_035546775.1. NCBI lineage: Bacteria > Bacillati > Actinomycetota > Acidimicrobiia > Acidimicrobiales > Acidimicrobiales bacterium. Next base: position 33,822 of record DASZWD010000042.1, on the reverse strand, counting down.
GAAGTGGCCCTCGGTCTCGACGCGCTGGTGCGCGTACGTCCCTCGGACGCCGCCGCCGCCGAGCGCGACGAGGTGTTCATCCGCCTCGGCGTGCGGGCGGCGTTCCCGCCGCTAGTCCAAGGCGTGGCGGCCGATGGCGGCGGGTTCGCGTCCTGACAGCAGCCACCCGGCGGCCGCGGCCATGACCGGCAGTCCGAACAGCAGCACGCTCAGGTCGGCGATCGGCGGATGCGCCATGTCGGAGATGCGGTCGACGTACACGGCCGTGAGACCGACGTAGGCACCGCCGATACCGAGCACGCTGCCGAGCAGCGCCAGGCCGCCCGACGTCGACGCGCTGAGCGCTCGCCGGGTGAAGCTCGTCGCCCCGGCGGCGACGAGGGTCTGGTCGTCGCGGCCCGACTCGCTGCGGATGAGGCCGATCGTCATGCCGAGCAGCGCCAGCGCGAGGAGCACGCCCACCGCCGTCGCGATCGTGCGCGCCGCCAGCAGACCGGTCTGGGTGTCGCGGGCTTCCACGTCGAGCCCGGCGTCCAGAGCCGCGGTGCGGGCGTCACGCACGTCGGCCGCAGACAGGTGGTGGCCGGCTTCGACGAACCACCCGTCCGTTTCGAACACCATCGCGGGGCCGAGCTTGGCGATGCCGGTCTGCGTAATCAGCGCGGACGGCGCGTCCGAATAGTCCGGCCCGTCGTAGTGCTGGAAGGTGAAGTGGGGGTTGCGGTCAAGCGTCGGGACAATCGCGAGCTTGCCGGTTGCCGACGTGACCACGTCGACGCCGGCGCGTGGGGTGACTCCGAGGCGCGCCAGCAACTCGGGTGTCGCCACGTAGACGTGCGCGACGTACCGGAACGAGTGCGCGTTTTGCTCGAGCGCGAGATCGATCGGAGCCGGTGGACCCTCGCCACCGCCCTTCGGGTTAAGCACCGCCGGATTGCCGACCAAGTCGAGTTGATACACGCGGGCGTCGGATCCGAGCGTGCGGGCGAACGCCTCGACGTCGGAACGAAGCGCGGTGCGGCGATCGTCGTCGACGGCGCCTTGCGTGCGGAACACGAGCTGGCGGTCCGACAGGTTGCCCTGGTCGGCGTGCTTCTTCGCTGCGGCGGTGACGACCACGACGCTGGACGCAATCCCGAGGCCCAACGCGATCGCGGCGAGCGCCGCGCCCGAACGCGCCGAGTACCGATTGAGGTCCCGCAGCGCGAGACGGGCCGGCAACGGCGCCCGGCGCGCGGCGCGGGCCAGAGTGCGGATGGCGATCGGGCTGAGCACGAGCACGCCCACCACAACGGCAAGCGCGCCGGGGATCAGCAACAGCCCGTTGGCGCTGCCTTTGACGTCGTTGACGCCGGCATCGATGGCCACCCAGCCGCCGGCGAGCAGGCCGAGCGCGACCACCACTGAGCGGTGCACAGTCGCCGGCTGCGGCGGCCGCCCGCTCAATGCCTCGACGACCGGCACGCGGGCGATCGACCGCGCCGGCCACCACGACGCCGCCGTTGCCGCGGCGATCGCGAGAGCCGTCGTGGCCAGCGGGACCCAGGCGGGGAAGTCGGTGACGTTCATGCGGTGGTTCACGAGGTGTTCGAGCTGCGGTTGGAGCCCGAGCCAGAGCCCCAGGGCGACCACGGCACCGCCGATGGCGGCGAACACGCCGACGGCGACGCCGTTGCTGAGCATCACGAGGCGCAGCTGGGCGTCGGTGGCGCCGACGCTGGCCAGCATGCCGAGCTGGCGCTGCCGGCGGTGGGCGATGACGGCGAAGCTGGCGGTGGCCACGAGCACCAACAGGAACAGCAGGATCGCCGAGAGCAGCAGCACCAGAACCGCGCCGAGTTGCTTGTCGCTCGCGCCCCGGATCTGGGTCGCGTAGCTGGCGTTGGCTTCGAGGGCGAGGCCGCGATGGTGGGGAAAGTTGCCGTGCACCAGCACGATCAGGTTCTCGGCGGCGACGTCCCCAGCCGTCCCCACTGCGAATTCGTCATCGAGCTTGCCGGGGTTCTCGACGACGCCGACGACGCGGTAGGCGCCGCCACCGAACCGAACGGTCGATCCCAGCGCCGTGTGGAAGTCGGCCGCGGCGCGTCTCGTCATGGCGATCTCGCCCGACGCCGCCGGATACCGGCCCGACAACAGCCGCAGCATCGGCGCACCGAACGCGCCGCCGGGAACCTGGTCGCGAAAGTCGACGGTGTCGACCGCACCGGGGATCGGTACGTCGCGGTGACCGATCACCTCAGCGGTGCCGAACTTCTGGCGAATGGTCGCCAGCGCGGCGTCCGTGTGCGGGGCGCCGACGTGCAGGCGGACCATGCCGTTGGCGCGCCCGAATTCACCGTCGTGGGTCGGCAGCGCGGCGGCGACGACGACCGAGCAGAACAGCGCGGCCGCGGTCGCGAACGTGAGGAGCGACAAGACGAGCACCTGCTGGCGCCAGTCACGCTTGAACAGGCGTACGCCCCACCGGAAGACCGGCCGCCGGCCTGCGGCGCTCACTTCGTGGGACCGGAGGTGAGAAGTGATTCGGGGTCGGGCCGCGGTGCGGTCTGGTCGACGATGTGGCCGTCGCGGATGAACACGATGCGGTCGGCCCACGACGCCAGCTGCGAATCGTGCGTCACGATCACGCCGGCGACGCCGCGGTTACACGCGTGGCGCACGAGGCGCATCACGGCCTCGCCGTTGACGGAGTCGAGGGCGCCGGTCGGTTCGTCGGCGAGCAACAGGCCGCGGTCGCCCACCACGGCGCGGGCGATGGCGACGCGTTGGCGTTCGCCGCCGGAGAGTTCGTCGGGGAAACGTTGCGCCCGCTCGTCCATGTCGAACTGGGCTAGGCCGTCGAGGGCGATCGCCTGGGCGCGCTTGGTGTTCATGCCGTCGAGTTCGAGCGGCAGCGAAACGTTCTCGAGCGCGGTCAGGCCGGCGAGCAGGTTGAAGTCCTGGAACACAAAGCCGATCGCGCGGCGCCGCAGGCGGGCGCGCTCGTTGCGCGACATGGCCGAGACCGGCGTGCCGCCCACGAGCACCTCACCGCTCGTCGGTTCTTCGAGCGTGCCCGCAACGGTCAGCAGCGTGCTCTTGCCCGAGCCGCTCGGGCCCATGATAGCGACGAGTTCGCCGGGCTCGACGGTGAGGTTCACGTCGACCAGCGCGTGGACCTCGTTGGCGTCCTCGCCGTAGGTCTTGCTCACGTTGCGCAGTTCGAGCGCGGCCGTCATCGCGCCACCCCGTCGACCGATTCCGCCGATTCCCCCGAAGTGGTCCTGTCCAGCACCGGTTTCCGGTGCTGGACAAGACCAGTTCGCTTGATGCGGGTTTCCGCGGCGTCGAGCCAGCGGACTTTGGCTTCGAGACGGAAGAGTTCGGCGTCGGCAACGAGCGACAGGGCGATGTCGTCGGTCGCCGCGTGTTCCTTCACGCGGGTGAACTGCTGCATCGCCTCGACGAGGTGGCGGCGGTGCCGCTGGACGACGTCGTGCACGTCGACGCCGGGAACGCTCAGCGCGATCAGCACCTTGATCGTCAGCTCGTCGCGGGGTGGGGCGGCGGCGTCGTCGGGGTCCGACAGCCAGTCGAGCAGCTCGGCGTGGCCGGCGGCGGTCAGCCGGAAGACGTTCTCGCGGCTGTCGCGCTCGGCACCGTCCGATGCCACGAGCCCGTCGCGCTCGAGGCGCTGAAGCGTCGTGTACACCTGCCCGACGTTGAGCGGCCACAGCTCGCCGGTCTTGCGCTCGAACTCTTCCCGCAGCTGGAGGCCGTACTTGGGCTGGTCGGCCAGCAGCGCCAGTAGGGCGTGCTTGATGCTCATACTCAGTACTATACGGAGTATAGCACTTGACGCAAGCGCGAAGAACTTTTATTCTCACGTCCGATGGAGCCGGCGGGGGAACTGCGAGAGGATCCGCTGCGCACGCAGTTGCTCGACGCCGCCGCGCGCGTCTTCGCCGCCAAGGGCTACTCGGGCACCAAGATCGCCGACATCGTGCGTGAGGCGGGCTTGTCAACGGGCGCCGTCTACGGCCGCTTCCGCTCCAAGGACGAGCTGTTGCGCGAAGCCGTCATCGGCCAGGCGATGCGCCACTCGCACCTCGGCGCACCCAAGGGCTGGCGCGTCGCCGAGTTGATCCAGCGCCTCGCCGCGTTGTCGGACGCGCCGCTGACCGATGCCGAGGCGGTCCGGCTCGAGGCCTTCGTGACGGCGCGCCGAGAGCCCGATGTCGCCGAGGCGGTGCACGCCGCGCAGCAGCAGTGGCGCACCGCGGTGCAGCCCCTCGTCGACGCCGCGCAAGCCGACGGCACCGTCGCCGACGACGTCGACCCCGAAGCCGTCCTCTACTTCGTCCGCACGCTGGCGCTCGGGTTGCTCGTGCAACGCGGCGCCGGCATTCCCAAACCCGATCCCGCCGCGTGGGACGCCCTCGTCACCCGCATTGTTCACAGTTTTGGAGACCAACCATGACCGTCACCGACGCCGAGAAGCACGAGGCGATCAAGCTCGTCACCGACAACGCCCCGCGCATCTTCTTGTGGGACTACGACCGCAGTCGCGATCAGCTCGTCACCCTCTACAACAAGGCGATGGCGTCGCAGTGGAACTCCGTGACCGAGCTCGACTGGGCGACCGAGGTCGACGCCGAAGAAGTGGTGCGCTCCGCCCCGCAGGCCAACCTCACCGTCGACCTCGCCCGCGCCGCTGCCGAGGTGCCCGGCTCGCCGTTCTCCAAGTGGAGCGACAAGGAGTTCACGCAGCTCGGCATCGAGTCGATGAAGGCGATGCTGAGCCAGTTCATGCACGGCGAGCAGGGCGCCATGATCGTCGCCGCCAAGATCGTCGAGACGGTGCCGTGGATCGACGCCAAGTACTACGCCGCCACCCAGACGATGGACGAGGCGCGCCACACCGAGGTCTTCGCCAAGTACCTGCATACCAAGCTCGGCGAGGCGTATCCGATGAGCCCGTTCCTCGAAGCGCAGATCGACGCACTGATGGAGGACTCGCGCTGGGACATTGCGTACCTCGGCATGCAGATCGTGATCGAGTCGTTGGCGCTCGCGGCGTTCGGCTCGATGCTGCGCGCCACCAACGAGCCGCTGCTCAAGAAGCTGCTGCGCTACGTGATGAGCGACGAGGCGCGCCACGTGGCCTTCGGCGTACTGAGCCTGCACGAGTACTACCAGGAGCTGTCGTCGGCCGAGCTCAAGGAGCGCCAGGAGTTCCTCGCCGAGAACACGCTGCGCAGCCGCTCGCGCTCGACGACGCCCGAGATCTGGGAGCGCATGGGCACCACGATGGAAGCGGCCCTTCCGTCGATCCTCGAGGCGAGCCAGAAGCTCGACCGCTCGCGCTTTGGCAGCTTCGAAGGCGGCTTCTTCGCCAAGCTCGTGCCCAACGTCCGCAAGCTGGGTCTCCTCGACGCCAACGACGGCTACCTGCGCAAGCTGTGGGACGAAGCCGGGCTGCTCCAGTACGAGTTCGCCGACAACACCGGCGACGACTACGAGACCTACGACGAAGTCGCCAAGGACCGAGCAGCACGCGCCGCGGCGGCGAGCTAAGCAAGAGCGCCGTACGAAATGGTTCTGGGGGGAACTCATGCCTGATCTCGCACACTGGGCCGCGACCACGCCCGATCGCGCCGCGATCATCTCGGACGCCGGCGACCGCACCTTCGCCGAACTGGAGGCCAACGCCAACCGGTTGGCCCGCGCCCTGCGCAACCGCGGCCTCGTCGCCGGTGACGCCGTCGCCCTGATCGCCAACAACGTGCCGGCGTTTGTCGAGACGGTCTATGCCTGCCAGCGCGGCGGATTCCGCCTCACGCCGGTGAACTTCCACCTCACCGGCGAAGAGGCCGCCTACATCGTCGACGACTGCGAGGCCAAGGCGCTCGTCACCACCGCGTCACTGGCGGACATGGCGCGGGCGTGCCTGCGCGCCGCGCCGGCGTGCAAGGTGGCGCTCGTGGCCGGTGGCGACGCCGACGGCTTCGAGAACCTCGAAGAGGCGATGGCCGGCGAGTCGCCCGACGCCCTGCCCGATCCGTCACCCGGCACGACCATGCTCTACACGTCGGGCACGACCGGGCGGCCCAAGGGCGTGCACCGCCCGCCGGCGGCCGCCGGGGCGTCGACCGCCGCGGTCAACCTCGGCGGCTACAACGAGGAAGGCGGCGACGTGCACCTGTGCACCGGTCCGCTATACCACGCCGCCCCGCTGGCCTTCTCGCTGGCGTCGCCCCACGTGTACGGCGCGACGGTGGTGGTGATGGACAAGTGGGACGCCCACGAGACGCTGCGCCTGATGGCGCGCCACGGCGTGACGCACACGCACATGGTGCCGACGATGTTCCACCGGCTCCTGTCGTTGCCCGACGACGTGAAGGCGCGCTACGACATCTCCAAGCTGCGCTACGTGCTCCACGGCGCCGCGCCCTGCCCTGTGCCGGTGAAGCAGCGCATCATCGAGTGGTTCGGCCCGGTGGTGTGGGAGTACTACGCGGCGACCGAAGGCGTCGGCAGTTTCGTGAACTCCGAGACGTGGCTGGCGCACCCGGGCACCGTTGGCAAGCCGTTCCTGCCCGAGCAGGTGATCATCGGCGACGAGGCGGGCAACGCCCTGCCCGCCGGTGAGGTCGGCCTCGTCTACATCAAGGCGCCCGGCGCGGCGCGCTTCAGCTACTTCAAGGACGAGCAGAAGACGGCCAACTCGTTCCGCGGCGAGTACTTCACCCTCGGCGACGTCGGTTACCTCGACGACGAGGGCTACCTGTACCTCACCGACCGCAGCGCCAACCTCATCATCTCGGGCGGTGTGAACATCTACCCCGCCGAGGTCGACGCCGTGCTGCTCGAGCATGCCGCGGTCGGCGACGTCGCCGTCATCGGCGTGCCCGACGAGGAGTGGGGCGAAGCCGTGCTGGCGGTGGTCGAACTGAAAGAGGGTGTCGAGCCGTCACCGGCGCTGGCCGAGGAGTTGTTGGCGCACTGCCGCGACCGGCTTTCGCACTACAAGTGTCCGCGGCGGGTCGACTTCGTCGACGCGTTGCCGCGCGAAGACAACGGCAAGATCTACAAGCGGCGCCTGCGCGAGCAGTACCGCCAACAGGGAGCGAATACATGACCGTCACCGAAACCCGCGTCTCGGCGAACTTCGTCGACGAACTGAAGAGCTTTCTCGAAGACAACTGGAATCCCGATCTCACCGTGGGTGAGTGGTGGGACCGTCTCGGCATGAGCGGATGGGCGGCGCCGATGCTGCCCGTCGAGAGCTACGGCCGCGGCCTGAGCCGTCCCGAGTCGATGGTGGCCGCCAGCATCATCGCCCAGCACGGTGCGCTCGGCGCCCCGATGGGCATGGGCATCTCGCTGGTGTCGCCCACGATCGCCACGCACGGCACGCGCGAACAGATCGAGCGCTACATCCCCGACGCGGTGTGCGGACGCCTCGGCTGGTGTCAGCTCTTCAGCGAGCCCGGCGCCGGCTCGGACCTCGCCGGCCTGTCGACCAAAGCCGTCAAGGACGGCGACGTGTGGGTGGTCAACGGCCAGAAGGTGTGGACGTCGGGCGGTCACATGGCGGATATGGGCATGCTGCTGGCGCGCACCAACCCCACGGCGCCCAAGCACCAGGGCATCAGCTGGTTCGCCTTCGACATGCACCAGCCGGGCCACGTCGAGGTGCGCCCGCTGAAGGAGATGACGGGCCACACGATGTTCAGCGAGGTGTTCTTCACCGACGCCATCGTCAACGACGACGCCCGCATCGGCGACCTCAACGACGGCTGGACCGTCGCCAACACGACGCTGTTCCACGAGCGCTCCGGCATGGGTATGCAACGCGGCACCGGCGTCGGCGGCGGCGCCGGCGTGCCGATGGCGCGCGCCGGCACGATCGCCAACGACCTCGCCAAGCGCGCCGGCGACTTCGTGCGGGCGCCGCGCGATAGGTCGGCCGCGCCCAAGCCGGCGGCCAAGCGCGAGCGCACGTCGCCCGCCGCGATGTACATCAACCTGGCGAAGGAGACCGGCAAGAACACCGACCCGGCGATCCGCCAGCAGCTGGCGCAGGCGCACATCCTCGGCGAGCTCGCCCGCTTCAACGGCGAACGGGGCAAGGCGGTGCGCGCCCGGGGTGGCGACATCCCCGGCCTCCCGAACTTCTCGAAACTGCTGACGGCGATCATCCTGCGACTCAATCGCGACCTCGGCATGCAGCTGCTCGGTGCCCGCGGCATGTTGCACGCCTACACCGACGACCAGCGCGCCACGCTCAAGGACGCGCCGCTCGGGTCAGCGGCGCACGCCATCACCGGCCAGGCGCTCGGGGCGCAGGCGCTGCCGATCTTCGGCGGCACCGACCAGATCCAGAAGAACATCGTGAGCGAGCGCGCGCTGGGCCTGCCCAAGGAGCCCGGTGACCTCTCGCGCGTGCCGTTCAACGAGTTGCCCAAGAACGGCTAGGAGTCGACTGGACTAGACTTAGTCCGGTGATCGTCAACATCCACGAAGCGAAGACGCACTTCTCGAAGCTGGTCGACCGCGCCGCCGCGGGAGAGGAGATCGTGATCGGTCGTGCCGGCAAGCCGGTGGCGCGTCTGGTGCCCTACGTGCCCGCGGTGGCGCGCCGCACACCTGGTGCCTGGAAGGGCAAGGTCAAGCTGGCCGCCGACTTCGACGACACGCCGGCCGACGTCATCGCTTCGTTCGAAGCATGAATCTGCTCCTCGACACGCACGCCATCCTGTGGTGGCTCGGGGGGCAGCAACTCAGCCGCGAGGCCACAGAACTCATCGAGGACGGCGCCAACGTCGCCGTCGTGAGTGCTGCGTCGGTGTGGGAAGTCGCGATCAAGCGCGGCCTCGGCAAGCTGAAGGCGCCAACCGGCTTTGCGGAGGCCGCCGTGCGCGGCGGGTTCGAACCTCTGGCGATCTCGCACGAGCACGCCGAACTCGCCGGTGCGCTACCGCCACATCACCGCGACCCCTTCGACCGCATGCTTGTCGCCCAGGCACGTGTGGAAGCACTCACGATCGTCTCGCGCGACGCCGTTTTCGAGCGCTACGGCGTGGCCGTGATCGGCTGTTGAGCCGGTAGCGAACTCCGAGGGCAGTCCCAGCAATCTCCGAGGTTGGGGGCGCATCGTGGACGACCATGACGCTGACCCTCGACCGTCCTGTTATCGGTGACGCCGTCACTGCCGACGTTCCGCCGGCGCCCGCCGGTTCGCCGGCGTGGGAGCGTCCCGCGTTCGCCGCCCTCCTGGCTGCCACCGCGGTCCTGTATCTGTGGGGACTCGGCGCTTCCGGTTGGGCGAACTCGTTCTACAGCGCGGCGGTGCAGGCCGGCACCCACAGCCTGAAGGCGGCGTTTTTCGGCGCGTCTGATGCCGCCGGTTCGATCACGGTCGACAAGTCGCCGCTGTTCCTGTGGCCGATGGAGGTCAGCGCCCGCATCTTCGGCGTCAACAGCTGGTCGATCCTGGTGCCCAACGCGCTCGAAGGTGTCGCGTCGGTGGCGTTCCTCTACGCCGCGGTGAAGCGGTGGTTCGGGGCACCCGCGGGACTCGTGGCGGGTGCGGTGCTGGCGCTCACGCCCGTCGCCGTGTTGATGTTCCGGTTCAACAACCCCGACGCCGTGCTCGTGCTGCTGCTCACCGCCGCGGGCTACGCCATGGTGCGGGCGTTGGAACACGGCGCCACCAAGTGGGTGGCAATGTGCTTCGCCCTCGTGGGACTCGGTTTCCTGGCCAAGATGATGCAGGCGTTCCTCGTCGTGCCGGCGTTCGGGTTCGCCTACCTGCTCGCCGGGCCCCCGAAGCTCGGCCGGCGAATCGCGCAACTGGCGATCGGCGCGGCCGCCATGCTCGGCGCGTTCGCCTGGTGGGTGGCCGCCGTCGAGCTGACGCCGAAGAGCTGGCGTCCCTACGTCGGCGGCTCGCAGAACAACTCGGTCCTCAACTTGATCTTCGGTTACAACGGGTTCGGCCGGTTGACGGGCAACGAGTCAGGCAGCGTGGGCGGCCAGCAAGGCCCGAGGGGCACCACCATGTGGGGACCGACGGGCCTGTTCCGCATGTTCAACTCCGCCTTCGGCGGCCAGGCGTCGTGGCTCATTCCCGCCGCGCTCGTGTTGCTCGCCGTCGGCCTGGTGGCGACGGCGGGGCGCGACCGGCGCGACCGCACGCGCGCCGCCCTCATGATCTGGGGCGGCTGGCTGGTCGTGACCGCCCTCACCTTCTCGTTGGGCAAGGGGATCATCCACGAGTACTACACGGTTGCCCTCGCGCCGGGCATCGGCGGCACGGTTGCGGTCGGCGGTGCGCTGCTGTGGCGCGAGCGGTCGGCGTGGTGGGCCCGCATCGCGTTCGCCGCCACGGTGGCCGTCACCGCCGTGTGGTCCATTGCGCTGTTGGCCCGCACGCCGAACTGGTTGCCGTGGCTGGCGCCGCTCGTATTCGCCGCCGCTGCCGTCACGATGCTCCTGCTGCTCATCGGTCACTTGGTCGGGCCGAAGGTGATCGCCGGTGCCGCCATCGCCGCGGTCGGTGTGGGGCTGATCGGTCCGGCGGCATACTCGCTCGACACCGCGGCCGCGGCCCACAGCGGCGCGCTGCCCACGGCTGGGCCCGCGGGCCAGGGCCGTTCCGCGCGCGGACCGGGTGGCTTCGCCGGCGGTCCGCCCGCGGGTCAGTTCGGTGGCCGGTTCGGTGGGCCTCCGCCCTTCGCTGCGGGTAACGGTGGTGGCACCACTGCTCCGGGCGGCGCCGGTGGGTTGCTCAACGCCAGCACGCCGTCAGCCGAGTTGACCGCCTACCTGTTGCAGGACGCCGGCAAGTACACCTGGATCGCCGCGACCGTCGGCGCCAACGAGGCGAGCGGCTACCAGCTCGCCACCGACAAGTCGGTCATGCCGATCGGCGGTTTCAACGGCACCGACCCTTCGCCCACGCTGGCGCAGTTCCAGCAGTGGGTGCGCGCCGGCAAGATCCACTACTTCATCAGCGGCGGCAACGGCGGGCGCCGCTTCGGCCCCGCCGGCGGCAACCAGACCGGTTCGACGTCGGCGCAGATCTCGTCGTGGGTGACGAGCACCTTCTCGTCCACGACCGTGGGTGGCGTGACGGTCTACGACCTCACACGGACGTAGGTGGGCTCGGTAGGCGTCGAGCGCGACGGGTCGTAGCGGTAGCCCGCCACGTCGAAGTCGCGCAGGCGCCGCGCCGAACGCACGCGGTTGCGCACCAGCCACGCCGCCATCGCGCCGCGCGCCCACTTGGCGGCGAACGAGATGATCTTGAGGTCGCCCTTCGGCCCCTGGTCCAAAAAGCGCGGGCTCACGAGCGTGCCGTTCAACGCGTCGGTGTCGACCGAGCGGAAGTACTCACCTGACGCCAAGTTGACCACGAGGTCGGGGCCGGGCGACTCCGCCAGATCGGCGTTGAGCGTCGGCGCGATCACGGCGTCCCAGTAGTCGTAGAGCGTGTCGCCCCGCGACGTCGACAGCTTGGTGCCCATCTCGAGCCGGTACGGCTGCATCAAGTCGAGCGGGCGCAGCACGCCGTAGAGACCCGACAGGATGCGGACGGTCTTCTGCGCCTCGGTGAGGTCGCGGGCGGTGAGACACTGGCGGGCGTCGAGGCCGCGGTACACGTCGCCGTTGAAGGCGAACACCGCCGGGCGGGCGTTGGCCGGCGAGAACGGCGTTTCGAACTCGGCGTAGCGCCGGGCGTTGAGATCGGCGAGCTCCAGGGAAATGCCCATCATCGCGGCGATCTCGTCGACGGCCTTCGTGCGCATCACGTCGATCAATTCACGCGAATGTTCAAGCAGCCGCGGCTGGGTGAACTGCTTCGTCGGCAGCGGCGACTCGTAGTCGAGCGACTTGGCGGGCGAGAGCAGGATCAGCACCGGTTAGTCACTGACCGAACCCGGTGCGGAGACGACGGAACGCGGCACGAGTCAATTTCACCAGGTCGTCGGTGCCCTCGCCGGCGACCCACGTTTCGATGGCGGTACGCAGCGCCGTGGTGCACACCGCTACTACGAGGCGTAGTTCGAGGTCGGATGTGCGCTTGGCGCGCGCCGACGACCGGAGATGGGCGACGATCTCGGCTTCCCACCCCTGTTGCCGCTCGGCCGAGCGGGTGCGCAGAGACGGCGTCTGCTCGACGACGGTGCGCCGCAGTTCGAGCATCTCGCGCTGGGCGGCGTAGTCGGAGGCGGCGTCGAGCATCCCGGCCTCCAGGGCCTCGAACGCCGTCAACTTTGTGTCCTGCTGGCCGATGAGAGACACAAGACGCGCGCAGACCGAGTCGCCTTCGGCGAACAGCACGTCTTCCTTCGACGCGAAATAGCGGAAAAACGTGCGGGGCGACACGTCGCACGCCGCCGCGATTTCCTCGACGGTCACATGGTCGAATCCGCGGGCAGCGAAGAGGCGCAGCGCGGCGTGGAACATGGCGTCGCGCGTCTGTTCCTTCTTGCGCTCGCGCAGGCCGGTGGTGACCACGGAAAAAATGTAGCACAATCTGACTTCTGTCAGTTTGTGTCAGAAGTCAGAGTACGTCATACTGATGTCGTGGACGAAGCGGCCCTGAACCCCAAGCGGTGGTGGACGCTGGGCGTGCTGTGCCTCAGCCTCCTTATCGTCACCGTCGGGAACTCGAGCCTCAACGTCGTCATACCCACCTTGTCGCGCCAGCTCGACGCGTCGACGTCGCAGTTGCAGTGGGTCGTGGCCGGCTACTCGCTGGTCTTCGCCGGCCTGTTGTTCACCGCCGGTGCCATCGGCGACCGCTTCGGTCGCAAGGGTGCGCTCCAGCTCGGCTTGCTCGGATTCCTGTGCGGCGTCGGCCTGGCGTCGCTGTCGACGTCGATGTGGCAACTCATCGCCTGCCGCCTCCTCATGGGGGCGTGCGCCGCGTTCATCATGCCCTCGACGCTGTCGATTCTCGTCAACGTGTTCCCGCCCCACGAACGGGCGAAGGCGATCGCGGTGTGGGCGGGTGTGAGCGGCGGTGCTGGCTCGCTCGGGCCCATTGCCAGCGGGTGGTTGCTGGCGCGTTTCTGGTACGGCTCGGTGTTCCTCGTCAACGTGCCGATCATCCTGGTCGCCCTTGCCGCCGGCGCCTACCTCGTGCCCACTTCGAAGGATCCGCACGAGCAGAAGCTCGACCCCGTCGGTGCCGTACTGTCGATCGTCGGCATCGTGTCGCTCGTCTTCGGCTTGATCTCGGCGCCGGAAAACGGGTGGCTGGCGCCATCGACGCTGGTGGCCTTCGTCGTCGGTGCCGTGGTGCTGTTCGCTTTCGTGCAGTGGGAACGGCGCGTCGCCGAGCCGATGCTCGACATGGCCTACTTCCGCAATCCGGCGTTCAGCACCGCCAGCGCCGGCATGATCCTGATGTTCCTGTCGATGTTCGGCGTCATGTTCCTCATCACGCAGTACTTCCAGCTCATCCTCGGCTACAGCCCGTTCTCCGCCGCGCTGCGCTTCCTGCCGATGGCGCCGATCATGATGATCGTGGCGCCGCAGACGCCGCGCATCGTGGCCCGCTTCGGGTCGAACCGCACCGTGGCGGCGGGTATGACGCTGGTGGCGTGCGGGTTCGCCTCGTTCTCGTTCCTCGGTGTGCACACGTCGTACTGGTACGTGCTGGTGTGCTTCATCCTGCTGATCGGCGGCATCGCCATGACCATGTCGCCGATGACGGCGGCCATCATGTCGGCGGTCCCGCCGCGGCGCGCCGGTGCGGGCTCGGCGATGAACGACGCCACGCGCGAACTCGGTGCCGCCCTCGGCGTCGCCGTTCTCGGCAGCGTGGCGGCGTCGCGCTACAGCTCGGGCATCGCCGGCGTGCTCGGGCGGCTGAGTCCCGCCGACCGCACCGCTGCCAAGACCTCACTCGGCACGGCGATGCAGGCGGCCCAGCATCTGCCGCAGGCAACCGCCATGGCGCTGCGTGACGCCGCCGAGCACGCGTTCGTGTCCGGCATCCACTGGACGGCGCTGACGGGCGCGACGCTGGCGATCATCGCGGCGGCGTCGGTGTTGAAGTTCCTGCCGCAGCGCATCGAGCAGCACGGCGCGCAGTCCTCGGCTATGGCGTCGGCCGAGAACGCCGCCGAACTCGGCCTCGGCGGCATCCCGCCGGTGTTCGCCGACACTCCGACGTCCAACTAATCGCTAGCGTCGGCGTGCCGGTCCACGCCATGACGACTACCGAAACCCGATTCCTCCACGACGGCTGGTCGTTCCGCCAGACCGACGCCGCGCCGATCCCGAACAGCGACGCCGGCGCCTGGCTACCGGCGACGGTGCCCGGCCACGTCCACCTCGACCTCGAGCGCGCCGGCGTCATTCCCGATCCGTTCACCGGTATGCACGAACGCGGGGTGCAGTGGGTCGACGACGCGGCGTGGGCCTATCGCTGCGCGTTCGCCGTCGACGGCGCCACCCTCGAGGGGGCGCGTCACGTGCTCCGATTCGACGGCCTCGACACGGTCGCCACGGTGCTGCTCAACGACGTGGAGATCGGCGCCAGCGACAACATGTTCGTCGCCCATGAGTTCGACGTCACCGACGCCCTGCGAGTCGGTGACAACGCGCTCGAGGTGCGCTTCGAGTCGGCTGAGCGCGCCGGCCAGGAGCGGCTGGCGGCTCTCGCCGACGCCCCGCCCGCGATGTCGAGCCGGGCGATGGTGCGCAAGGCGCAGTACATGTGGGGCTGGGACTGGGGGCCGCGGTTGCGCGGCTGTGGCATCTGGCGGCCGGTCAGCCTCGTGCGCGTACCCGCGGCCCGCATCACCGACTGGTCGTGGCGCGCCGAGTTCGCCGACGACGGCAGCGCGCGTGTGACGGTGGACGTGGAGGTCGAGGGCGCCGCGCCCGAGGTGGGCGTGTGGCTGTTCGGGCACGGCACCGATACGAACGCGACCGCGCCGGTGGTCGACGGGCACGCGACCATCACGCTGTCGGTCAGCGATCCGCGGCGCTGGTGGTGCGCCGGTCTCGGCGAGCAGTCCCTCTACGACCTCACGATCAGCGTCGGTGACGACGACGTGCGCGACGCCCGCATCGGCTTGCGCCAGGTCGAACTGGTGCAGGAGCCAGACGCCGCCGGCGCGTCGTTCTTCTTCTGCGTCAACGGCGTGCCCATCTTCGCCAAAGGCGCCAACTGGATCCCTGACGACTCGTTCCCGGCGCGCACCACCCCCGAACGCGTGCGGCGGGTGCTCGAGCGGGCCCGCGACTGCGGCATGAACATGATCCGCATCTGGGGCGGCGGCCTGTACGAGTCCGACGAGTTCTACGACGTGTGCGACGAACTCGGGCTTCTGGTGTGGCAGGACTTCCCGTTCGCCTGCGCCGTGTATCCCGACGACGACGCCACGGTCGCCGCCATCGTGCCCGAAGCGACCGCCGCGGTGAAGCGGCTGCGCAACCACACGTCGCTGGCGCTGTGGTGCGGCAACAACGAGAACCAGTGGTTGGGGTGGATGGGGGCCTACGGCAAGCTCGACACGTTGCCGGGTTTACGTTTGTACGACGACGTGCTTCCCGCCGTCGTCGCCGCGCACGATCCCGGTCGCCCCTACTGGCCGAGCAGCCCGTGGGGGAGCGACGACAACCCGAGCGGCGACAGCGACGGCGATTCGCACTACTGGAACGTGTGGCACGGCGAAGGCGACTGGCGCCACTACGTCAAGTGCCGCGCCCGCTTCGTGAGTGAGTTCGGCTTCGCCGCCGCGCCCGCCGAGCAAACGTTGCGGGCGGCGCTGGCGCCCGAACACCTAGGTGTCGACACGCCCGGGATGCGCTGGCACGACAAGACGCGCAAGGGCTACGACACGTACCTCGGATTCATCGCGCTGCACTATCCGATGCCGGCGACGCTGCCCGAGCTCGTGTACTACAGCCAGCTCAACCAGGCCGACGCCATGCGCTTCGGCATCGAGCACTTCCGGCGGCTGCGCCCCCACACGATGGGCACGCTGGTGTGGCAGCTCAACGACTGCTGGCCGGTGCAGAGCTGGGCGTGGGTCGACTACGCGCTGCGCCCCAAGGCGGCGTGGTACGCCGCAAAGCGTTTCTACGCCCCGTTGCTGCTCAGCCTCACCGACGAGGACGATTGCGTCGGTGTCCACCTCGTCAACGATTCGTTGACGGGCCGCGACGGCACGCTCGCGCTGCGCGTCGTCGACCTCGACGGCAGCGTGCTCTGGCAGTGGTCGCATGACGCGTCGATCGACCCGCTGGCGAGCGAACGCATCGCCGACCTCGAGCTGCCGGCGGCGGTGCGCGACGCCGCGACCCACGCGCTGGTGCACGCCACGTTCGCCGATGTCGAAGCGTCGTTGCTGCTCGCCGAGCCGAAAGACCTGGTGCTCACCGCGGCGCGCGTCACCGCGTCGGTCGACGGCGACGCGATCACGCTGACAACCGACCGGCTGGCGCTGTCGGTGATGCTGTGGCTCGACGGCGTCGACGCCACGTTCAGCGACAACTTCTTCCACCTGCTCCCGGGTGAACCGCGGCGCGTGACCGTGTACCCCGAGGCCGACCTGTCACCCGACGAGGTGGCGGCGCGGGTGCGCTGGAGAACGCTGTAACGCTTCTGCCAGAAATCTTGGTATCGATGTCGAAACGGCGGAGGCGGCTCCGTCCCAGGGGTGAACGCGGCACCGAAGCCGCAGTCACACAAGGAGATCACCATGGCCAAGTACCTGTTGCTCAAGCACTACCGCGGTTCGCACGAGCCGCTGAACTGCGCGCCGATGGACCAGTGGACGCCCGCAGAGGTCGACGCCCACATCGGCTTCATGCACGACTTCGCCGCCAAGCTGCAGGCGAGCGGCGAGTTCGTCGACGCCCAGGCGCTGGCGCCCGACGGCGTGTGGGTGCGCTCCGACGGCGCCGGTAAGCCGCCCGTCACCGACGGACCGTTCCCCGAGACGAAGGACCTCATCGCCGGCTGGATGGTCATCGACGTCGACAGCTACGAACGCGCCATCGAAGTCGCGGCGGGTTTGTCCGACGCCCCCGGTCCCAACGGCGAGCCGATCCACGAATGGCTCGAAGTGCGGCCCTTCCTCGCCGCGCCGCCGCAGTTCAACGACTGAGGTGGACGCGGTCGAACTGCGCGCCCTCGTCCCGCGGGTGCTGAGCGTCCTCGTCCGGCGCGGCGCCGACTTCGCGACGGCCGAGGACGCGGTGCAGGAGGCACTCGTGCGCCTGCTGGCGCGCGACGAACCCCCAGCGGATCCGCAGGCGTGGCTCGTCACGGTGGCCTGGCGTGTCTTCCTCGACGCGGCGCGTGCCGACACGGCGCGCCGGGCGCGCGAAGCACGCGTCAGCGAAGAGCCACCGCCCGACGGCGTGCCGAGCGCCGACGACTCGCTGCGCCTCTACTTCCTGTGCGCGCATCCGGACCTGAGCCCGTCGTCCGCGGTCGCGTTGACGCTGCGCGCCGTCGGCGGCCTCACCACACGCCAGATCGCGGACGCCTACCTCGTGCCCGAAGCGACGATGGCCCAGCGCATCAGCCGGGCCAAGCGCACCGTCGCCGCCAGCGGCCTCGACCGTCCGGGCGACGTGGACACCGTGATGCGTGTGCTGTACCTCGTGTTCAACGAGGGCTACTCGGGCGACGTCGACCTCGCCGCCGAGGCGATCCGTCTCACGCGCGAACTACGGGCGCTGGCGCCGTCGCCTGAGGTCGACGGGCTGCTGGCGCTCATGCTGATCCACGATGCGCGCCGCGCCAGTCGAACCACGGCCGAGGGCGCCATCGTCCCGCTCGCCGAGCAGGACCGCAGCCGCTGGGACCGCGCGCGCGTCGCCGAAGGCGTCGACATCTTGCAAGCGGCCCTCGCGCGCGACGAACTCGGCGAGTTCCAGGCGCAGGCGGCCATCGCCGCCCTCCACGCCGACGCCGCCACCTTCTCCGAGACCGACTGGATCCAGATCGTGAGCTGGTACGACGAACTGCGGCGGTTCGCCGACACGCCCGTCGTGCGGCTCAACCGCGCCGTCGCCGTTGGCGAAGCCGACGGGGCCCACGCCGGCCTCGCCGCGCTGGGCGAGGTCCCCGCGGGGACGCCGCGGCGCGACGCGGTGGCCGCCTATCTGCACGAGCGCAACGGCGAGTACGCCACCGCGGCGCGCCTGTACGCGGAGGCGGCGCGGCACGCAGCGAGCGTCGCCGAACGCGACCACTTGACCCGCCAAGCGGCGCGGGTGAATCAGCGCCTGCGGAGCTGATGGCTGCTCCCGCTGCTTGACAACGGTGAAACAATTTCGTACAACTGTTTCACAATGGTGATGGCGCTCGAAGACCTCGGTGTGACCCTGGCCGACGTACCACCGGTCCCACCGGCGGAACTCGACGAATACCTCGACGCCGCTGCCCGCTGCTTTCTCCGCTTCGGTGTGGGGCGCACGCGGGTGCCCGACGTGGCCGCCGAGGTCGGCAAATCGCGGGTGACCGTGTACCGCCAGGTCGGCACGGTGGACAACATGGCGCGACTGCTGCTCGCCCGCGACCTGCACCGCCTCCTGCGCAAGGTGCCGGCGGCGTTGAGCGGCCAGCGCGGGCCCGACGCCATCGTCGCCATGCTCGAGGTGGTCGTGGAACACGCCCGCAGCCACCCCGTGCTGATGAAGGTGCTGCGCGACGAGCCCCAGCTCGTCGGCCCGGTACTGATCAGTGACCTCGGCGTGGCCTCGAGCCGCGTCGCCAACATCGTCGCCCCGGTGCTCGACGCGCTGATGGATTCGGGTCAGCTCGCCCGCCGCGACTCGCGGGTCGTCGCCGAGTGGCTGGTGCGCCAGACCGTCACGCTGATCCTGGCGCCGCCCAAGGGCAATCTGAGGACGTTCCTCGCCGAGTTCCTGGTGCCCGCGCTGTCGCCGGTCAAGGCGCGCCGATGACGGCGACGCTCGAACCGCCCGTCCTGCTGCCGCGCATCGAGGACGCGTCGCGCCTCGCCGAGATCGCGGTCGTGCTCGCCCGTAACGGGCTGGTGACGGTGCGCCGGCGCGGCGGGGGCCTCGTGGTCGCACCGCGGCGCCAGGCGCCGCGCGCCGCGGGCGTCGCGCTGCGGCGCAGCTTCGCCGAGCTCGGTCCGACGTTCGTGAAGTTCGGCCAGCTGATCGCGTCGAGCCCGGGCCTGTTCCCCGAAGGGCTGTCGAACGAGATGCGCAAGCTGCTCGACGCCGTCCCGGCCGAGCCGGCGGAACGCATCCGCACGGTGATCGCCCGCGAGCTCGGCGCCGATATCGACACGTTGTTCGCCTCCTTCGACGACGTGCCCGTCGCCGCCGCGTCGATCGCCCAGGTACACCGCGCCGTGCTGCACGACGGCACGCGGGTCGCGGTCAAGGTCCGCCGTCCACACCTGCGGCGCCGCATCGAACAGGACCTGCGCCTGCTGCGCCTGCTCGCCTTCGTGCTCGCCCGCGTGGGTGCGGTCGGCGAGATGCTCAACCCGACGGCGATCGTCGACGATCTCGCCACCACGCTGCGGGCCGAGCTCGACTTCCGCGGCGAGGCGGCGTCGATCGAGCGCTTCGCGGCCAACCTCGCCACGACACCGGCGGCGCACAAAGTCGTCGTGCCCCGGGTTGTCGACGGCATGGTGTCCAAACGCGTGCTCGTGATGACCTACGTCGACGGGGTGCCGGTCGACGACGGTGCATCGTTGCGGGCCGCCGGCTTCGACCTCGAGGACCTCGTGCGCACCAGCGTGTCGGCGTGGCTCGACGGCGCGCTTGGCCACGGTTTCTTCCACGGCGACGTCCACGCCGGCAACCTGTTCGTCACGCCCGCGGGCGAGGTGGCGTTCCTCGACTTCGGCATCATGGGCACCCTCGACGACCGCACCCGCACCGTCCTCAAGCGCACCGTGCCCGCGCTGTTCCTCAGCGGCGACTTCGAAGCGGTCGTGCAGGCCGTGTTCGACCTGGGCGCGGCGTCGCCCGACGCCGAGGTCGACATGGCGCAGGCGACCGAGGATGTGCGCGCCCTGCTCGAGCCGGTGCTGGCCAAGTCGATCATGGAGCTGAGCTACGGCGAGTCGCTCAGCCAGGTGCTGTCGGTGGCCACCAAGTACCACGTGGTGCTGCCGCGCTCGCTGGTGTTGTTGTCCAAGCAGTTGCTCTACTTCGAGCGCTACGCCCGCGAACTGGCGCCCGACTACGTGATCTTGAGTGACCCGAGCATTCTCGGGCGCCTCATGGGTTAGGAGTCTCCAATGCCTGCTGTGGTCGACCCCACCGCTGATGGCCTGCTGTTGCAGCTGTTCGTGTCGCCCGAGGCGCGCCGCGACCCGTACCCGGTGTACCGCCAGCTGCGCGACACCGCACCGGTGCTGCGCACCGGGTTCGGCCCCGTCGTGTTGTCGGGCTACGACGACTGCATGACGGCGCTGCGCGACCCGCGCCTGGGCCGCGGCACCGCACTGATGGCCGAAGGCGGCGGCATCCTCGGCGTGCTGCGCGGCGTCGGCAACGTCGATGCCGAGACACGCGACTCGTTCCTGACGCGCGGCAACAACATGCTCTTCGCCGACCCACCGGACCACACGCGGTTGCGCCGTCTCGTGTCGCGCGCCTTCACGCCGTCGCGCACCGAGGCGATGCGGCCCGGCGTGCAGCGACTGGCGTCGCACTACGTCGACGCCATGCTCGACGCCGGCGACGTGGAGGTGATGGAGGCCTTGGCCCTCCAGGTGCCCGTCACCGTGATCGGCGACCTCCTCGGCGTGCCGGTAGCCGACCGCGCCGGGTTCCAGACGATGATCCGCTCGGCGGTCATCGGTGCGATGGGTTCCAACGACGACGCCGCGGCACGTGCGGCGATGCACGCCATGGAACAGACGCGCCGCTACTTCGAAGACCTGGTGGCGCAGCGCCGCGCCGAGCCCGGCGACGACCTGCTTTCGGGAATGATCGCGGCGCGCGAGGCGGGCGACGCCCTGAGCGACGACGAGGTCATCGCCACCGCGGTGCTGTTGTTCATCGCCGGGTTCGAGACGACCACGAACCTCATCGGCAACGGTCTGCTCGCCCTGCTGCAACATCCCGCGCAGATGGACGCGTGGCGCGCCGATCCGGCGCTGGCGCCTCGCGCCGTCGACGAACTGCTGCGCTGGGACAGCCCGGTGCAGCTCAACATCCGCGTCGCCCTCCAAGACGCGGAGGTCGCCGGCGAGCCGCTGGCAACAGCAACACCCGTGATCATCCTGCAGGGCGCCGCCAACCGCGACCCGTCGCACTTCAAGGATGCCGAGACCTTCGACGTCAGCCGCACGGACAACGTCCCGCTCAGCTTCGGCTGGGGCATCCATCACTGCATCGGCGCCTCGCTGGCCCGCATGGAAGGCGAAGTCATCTTCAAC
Source organism: Acidimicrobiales bacterium (assembly GCA_035546775.1). NCBI lineage: Bacteria > Bacillati > Actinomycetota > Acidimicrobiia > Acidimicrobiales > Acidimicrobiales bacterium. The sequence continues at coordinate 12,421 of DASZWD010000042.1, read as the reverse complement.
GAACTTCTCAGCCGCACGCGCGCCATCGAAGCGCGCTTCGACACCCCCGACTGGCGCACCTCCCTGGCGCTGCGCGGCCTGTCCGCGTTGCCCGTCTCACTCACCGCGGCGTAAACCGGGGCCGTGGCCGCCAACCCCTGGCTCGCGCGGCGAGTCCTGAACTACGCGCACCAGGGCGGGGCGCGTGAGGCTCCGTCGAGCACGCTGTTCGCCTTGCGCCGAGCCGTCGCCGGCGGCGCCGACGCCCTCGAGCTCGACGTGCACGCCACGGCCGACGGCGTGGTCGTGGTGTGCCACGACGCCACCGTCGACCGCACCACCCCGGCCCGCGGTGCAATTGCGCAGCTGACCTACGACGAACTGCGCCGGCTCGACAACGCCCACTGGTGGGTGCCGGGCGAAGTCGTAGCCGACGATCGTGCCGAGCACGAATACGTCCATCGCGGCAAGGCGGTAACGGACCCGTCCTTCGGGATCGCCACGTTGCGCGAGGTGCTCGAGGAGTTCCCCGGCGTGTTCCTCAACCTCGACATCAAGCAGACGGCGCCGGCGGTCGCGCCCTACGAGCACCGCGTCGCCGATCTGCTGCGTGAGTTCGACCGCACCGACGACGTGATCGTCGCCTCGTTCGACGACCGCGCCACCGACGCCTTCAGCGCGATTGCCCCCGAGATCCACACGTCGTGCGGCACCGTGCTGACGACCGCCATCTGGCAAGCGGTGCAGGACGACGCGCCACTACCGGCGACGCACCACCGCGCCCTGCAGGTGCCGGCGACGTTCGGCGACATCGTCGTCGCCGACGAGCGCTTCGTCGCCCGGGCCCACGACCACGGCCTCGCCGTGCACGTGTGGACGATCGACGAACCCGACGAGATGGAACGACTCGTCGACCTCGGCGTCGACGGCATCATGACCGACCGCCCCTTGGTGCTCGAAGCGGTCCTGCAACGCCGCGGCGTCGCGTTCGATCGGGGTTTCGAGCACTGAAACGCGCGCCCGCAGCGCCATTTCGGGCTCATTTGCCGCGCGTTTCAGTGCTTGAAACGCTTGGTTCGGTCTGGTTTGGTTGGTTGGGCGGCGGGCGATGACCGTGCGTCCGTGGGCTAGATCATGAGCAGGGATTGCCGCTCAGCGTCTCGACCCAGTCCGCCTCGTCCCCGGTGGAGGCGTCCACGACGACGGCAAAGAACGTCGGCGAAACGTCGCGGTGAGCGATCGTCGTTGCGCCCGCGGGTTCCATCGGGCAGCTAAAGACCACTCCCTTGGTCACGCGGCTGACCCGTACCCACACGACACGGCCTTCCAGCGTTGAAATCGCGACGACGCGATGATTGAGGTTCGTTCCTGAGCCAGTCATATCGGTGGCTCCTTGCGAGTGCAGCTTGACCAGCCCCTCATACAGCACCTCGGGCTTGCTCGACGCCGGCATCGTGAACGGATGGTCGAGGATTCGCTTCGCTGCCGCGTGACTGACGTGATGAGCGGCGCTCGTCGGGGTCAACACGAGTTGGTCGCCGCTACGACCAAACGTGCGACTACGGCTAGGCGAATTTCCGGATGAACAACCGACGGCTACGACCGCGATGAACACTAGGAGCACGCTTCTCAATCCGCGAACCTTCGCGTGTGCGCCCGACTTGGATTGCTGCCGGGGTTCAGTTCCTCCGTTGAGAGCCATCACAGAGTGAGTGGGTTACCGACAGAAGTCCGAATGCGCAGGCAGGAGCAGCTGCCCAAGCCGGTGTTGTGACGACGGAGTAAAACAATCTGCCGGCTTCACGAATTTCTCCGGGGTGATTTGTGAATCCATGCGGGCGGGGGGCACACAGCAACGCCAACGCGAACCTCGGCGGTTTCGCCCACCAGACAATCCGGCCGCTATCGACTTCGTCAAGCAGATTGGCGTATGCCGGTTTGAAGGACGCTCCGGTTACTTGAACACAACGTTGAGCAGGGCGGGATCGCCAAAGGCGTGAGCCACCGTTGCGTGCCCGTCGTAGGGACCGACCTTGACGACGCGGCGGCCGTCCTCGAAGACGAGTCCAAGGCCGTGCTCGGGCTCCCACGCCACCTCGCCCTCAAACGTCACATACGAACGAGCGGGCATCAGCGAAGTGCCGCCGAGGTCGATGGTTGGGCGTTGAACCAGGCGCACCTCTTCCCAGATCTCGGTGTCCGCGCGTCGCAGCTTTCGTCGCGCACGCGTCGCAAAGGTCGCCTTCTTGACCGAATCGCGGTACTGCCACAGGTACGGCGTGACTGCAGCGAGGATCTCGGTGCCTGCCGTAAGGAAGTTCTGGATGGCATCGTCGATCGCCTCGCGCTGTTCCGTCGAGAACTCGCCGTCAAAGAGTTCCGGTTGCACGACCAGTGAGTCGAGTGACGCCTTCAACTCGCGTAGGCCGGCGATGGTCATGCCGCTCATGGTGCCATGCCCTTCTGTAATCCGCTTCTCGTGACTGTCGATGCTTGGGGTTCTGTCGTCGAACGATCGGCCGAGGAGGTGAGGGCGACCTCTTCGATCGCGCTGCGTCGCGCGGTGGTCTCAGAGAACTCGGTCGATGTCGATGTCCTGCGGTAAGTGATCCGAAAGCGCCGGCCGTAAACGCGACGGCGGCGGAGCCTTAGTCGGCACGCGCAAAACGCCATCGGAATCGGGCGTTGCCTCTGTGAGGAACTTGTCGAGCATTCGAAGGTTCGCACCAACGAGGAGGAACGCCACCAGCAGCGTCTGTGCCGCGACGCCGCGTTCTCGACGGCGTTCCGCTACGCCGAGCGCTTCGTACGCGCCATCCTTCGCAATGCCGTGAATGCCCTCGTTCGTGTTGCGAATCGCGGCGTACAGCCGGTGCCAATCTGGACTGCGATACGTCAGCTCTTGTCCGAACTTCGCGCCCGCAGAATGCGGAATCATGATCGTGTCCTGTTGGCAGATCTTCGGCTTCTTCGCCTCGAGTAACAGGCTTGGAAACACAGGCATTAGCCCGGTTCCCTGTTGGTTCTGCTTGAACGGACACGTCACGGTCGGTGAGGGACCTGCGGCAGGGCACGCCCAACGGGTGTCGCCGTTGGCATCGGGCCTCCCGCGCCTACGCAACGCGTAGTTCTCACGAGCCTGCATCCGTTGTTCGTACAAGTCGCGCTCTAACTCCGCTTCCTCTTTGGTGACGAGGACGATCTGCTCAGGCATTGCGGGGCAGTACCACTGCCCGTCCACTTGTTGCGCGCCCTCGTGCGTCGTCTGGTGGCCGAGCTGGTCGGAGCGGTAGTCAAAGACCACCTTGTAGCCCATTGCTTTGGCGGGGAGTTGAAACTTCTCGGGGACCGAGCTCGAGTAGGCGCGGTCTGCAGCGAGCCAGCCTGCGGGGTAGCCACGAGACTGCACGTTCGCCAATGCCCGTACCCCGTTCTCGCCAGGTTCGACGCCTGGTCGGTGGAGCGGAGCCATTCCGATGATCAACGGGTGCGGGAAGTCCTTGTCCTCGTCGGGTTCGTCGCTCGCGGTCACCACGAACGTGCCTTCGTCTGCCCAAAAACGCTTCTTGATCTTGCGGTCCAACGCGTCGACAAGGTTGTTCGCGTCTTGCCCGTCAGCGGTCCGCGAGTAGAACCCACCATCGGGGTCGGCGGAGTGAACGAGAGTCACGCGGTTCTTGCCTTTGCCCGACGTGCGAGGCGGGCGGCTGAACAGCGGGATGGGAGTGGCGTCGACGCCGACCGATCCCTTCCACCGCGCGAAAACCGCTGCCGGAATCTCGGCGATGCTCATCTCGAGAACGGCGTTCGCAACGAACGTCAGACGCGCCGAGTAGAGCTCCATCTGCTGAGGCGACAGATCACGACATGCGTGTTCGAACTCATCCGGCGACAGCCGGCGATTCTTTGGAAAGGGCGACGGGTCGATGAGTTTGCAGATCGCGCGAAACCTCGTGCGTGTCCTCCGGTATGCGGCCAGCCAGCTATTGGTGTCGTCCAGTTGCGGAGGCTCAGGGATCGCGAGCGCGTCTCGCATCGTCGCGGAGATGTGTTTCGTCAGGATGTCTCGGTACTCGGTGATGAGCGATGGTCGACCTTCCCGCGCGGCCAGGAGCATCGCAGTAAGCAACGCACGATCCGAAGGCCAATTCGGTGGGCGACCGCTCCGTGTTTGGTCAGTCGCTCGCCATAGCTCAAGGCGGGGGACGAGCCCGCTTCTGTCGATGCTTGCTGCCGCCCACTGCACGACCGTGTCGTGGAAGCTCCAATCACCACGCGGTGGCCGATTGGGGTGTTCCTCGAGGTCGTCATGCTCGTCGCCGTAGTTGGCGGCCTGGCTCATGCGCCGCGCATGTCCTTACGAAACTGCTCGGGCGCAGGATCTGCGAGGAAACGCGTGTACTCACCGATGTGCCTGATCGTCGTACCGGACGCCAGCTCTAGCGACCGAGGGGGAGTCGCCATTCGCAGGTGCTGAACGAGCCACGTGACACGGAAGCGTTGAAACGTGAGAGGGGGCACCTTCGCCCCGTCCTTGGAGCAATTGGTGAAGAACGACGTGAGGTCATTGCGTCGGATTGAGTCACGCTCAGGACGGAAGATTGGTGCGTCCCCAACCCGCGCCAGGACTGAACGGGCCGTCGACTCCCACGCCTTGAGGATGGGCACCTGCCGTGGCCGTCCGATGGCGACATTCCAGACGAGGACGTCGCCGTAGTCGACAAAGTCGGTACCGACCGCCGAGATGAACTCCTGCGTCGATGGGCCCGCTCCGAACCCGAAGCCGAGCACGGGCTCGAGGTTTTCGCGCATGTAGGTGGTGGGGCGACCCAATGCCCAACCAACGATGTCTCCGACCTCGGCGTCGGAATACGGTGCGGTGACGTCGGATCGGTTGATTTGAAGTTGGCTCGGGTAAAGGGGCGGCCCAATCACGATCTGGCCGATCCGACGGAGCTTGCTTCGGTAGTTGCCGCCGGTCCCTTCCTTGAGGTGTTTGCAGCCTTCGACAGCGAAGCGGTCGATCACGTCGGGGTTGAGGATGGTGGCGAGGTCGGTCTGCAGTCCTTCCCGGTGACACCACCATGCGATCTGCGTAACGAGTGACGACATCTCCTTCGCACGGAAAGGGCCGGTCGCTGCTTGTAGAACCACCTGGTTGACGACGGGCTTGATCTGCTCCCAGACGTCGGCTGGCACCGAATCGGGCTGGAAGCGGTCGGCTCGGTACGTCACGCTGTCGTAGGGAGCCAACGGCTGGCCTGTGTCCCACTCGCCGGACCGGGCAAGAAGGAAGCTGGCGATCGTCGCTGGATTCGGTCGCGCAGGCGCGTCGGGGTGCACGTAGTCGGCGAATCGACGATCCGTCGCGCGGTCCTTCGGGGCACCCATCGAGTGATACGTGTATCGCGCTGGTACGCACTCGTTTTCCGAGTACTCGATCCTCGGTTATATGCGGGGCGCGTACGCACTTTGTGGGTACTCGGTTCTCGAGTGGCCACCCGAAAGGCGCGTTTTTCAGGAGCAAAAGCGCAGGTCAGAGGGCTCACTCGTCGACTTCGTACGCGTCTTCGTACAAGACGATGACCCACTCAAGATTTTTCTCGCCGTTCGCGAGTTCGCGCCAACGGTTGAAGATGCGAACGCCGATGTCGAGCGCAGCAGCGGCTTCTAATAGCGACTTCGCAAGCTCAAAGTCATCGACGAAGCTGACCCGAAATCCGGGCCATGTGTCCTCGTCACCTGTCAGACACGGGTCCACGTATCCGGCCGCGCGGCCGAGAGTGCCGAGCGGCAGATCGAGGGCGCGCTCAAGGCCGCGAACTTGTTCGACACCGAGATCGACAAGTCCGACCTCCCAGCGACTGATGGTCGTCTGCGGGACACCCAGGAGGGCCCCCAACTCACTCTGTTTGCGATCCCCCCGGTATTTCCGTATTGCACGGCCGAGTGCTTCACGCCGTTCGTCGGCGCGCGCGTCAAAACTACGATTGGTCATGTCAGAACCTCCTGTTAGGTGCTGGCCAGGTCCCGGGGTGTTGGCGCACCGCCGGGACCGCCTTTTTGTTCACTGCGACGTTCAGCCGCCGTCTGTTACGGGACTCACGGTCCCCTTTTGCGGTGTCGCCTTCCATCGACGATCGAGGTCGTCGTTCCATCCCATGTCTGACTGAAAACTCGCTGCGCGGCAGCCGCGCGACGAGTCCGAATGGAGCCAACGGCTACCGATCAGAAGGATCGGAGCATGGCAACGCGCGCACGTCGCCGCGTGAGTCGGCGCAGCTGCGTCCATCGCCTTGAGGAACGCGTCATGCGCCAGACGGAGCTCATCTGTAACGCGGTCGGGATGCGTCGCGAGGAAGGTGTCGACTGCCGATGCGAGCCTGGCGAACGCAAGCAATGCCGAGCACGGCCTGCTGCGGAATCTGAGTCATGCGGTCCTCCTGTTAGGTACCGGGTGAGGTCCTGACGCGTTGGCGCACGATCACGACCTTTGAGTGTTTGATGTTGACACCTGTATACAGGTTGTTGTATTCGGGTGTCAACACCAAGAAGAATCTCCGGCTGTGACGCCAGAGGTCAACACGGAGGATCTGATCGACGCTCAGGGAGTCGCAGAGCTCCTTGGGCTTGCGCAGCGAACCTCGGTGAGCGTCTATCAAGCGCGGTATCCAGACATGCCTCGGCCAGTGGTGGACCTCGGGGCCGGTCGGCCGCGACTGTGGCTGCGATCTCAGATCGTTGTCTGGGCGAAGAAACGAGGCAGGAAGCGATCTACAGGTTGAAGCGTGCGCGAGCGAGCTGGCGCAACTCGCGCTGAATTGCTCCTTCTTGTTGAGGATCCTTTAGCCGGTCTTGCCGTGAGGGCGACGACCCATCGGTTTCACGAATCCACTCGTGAAACTCGTGGCCGGAACTTCCCATGTCGGCTTTCGCACCCGCAGCAGCTTCTAACCATTCCTCGAGCAAATCGACCTCGCGGAAGGCGGACCGACACGCTTCGTGGAGGCGATAGGTCGGAACCACGAACCGAGTGAGGTTATGGATGAAACGTTGTTGCAGAAGGTTGGTTCCTTCGTCACTAAGACAAGCGACGCGTTCACTCGCCACAACAGCGTCACCACTCACGACACCGATCTGTTCAAAGTACGCGGCGTAGTGAGCGCCCGCGACGAGAGCGGGTAGAGGCATGACCTTGCCGTAGCCGGTCCATTTGTTGTGGCCGACGTACTGGTGCGGTTCAACACCAGCCACAACGATGCGTTCGGCTAGGTCGACCCCGTTACTTCGCATGGAACACGGATGGGTCAGGACGATGACGTACTCAGCACTTAACCCAGCGGGCGAGATGCCTTTTAGGACGTCGCCGGTCATCCTCGGCCGAGTAGTCGGCACGTCCGCGCCGCGCGCGAGGTAGATCTGCTCGTCGGAGGACGGCGCGGCTAAAAGCTCAGGATTTGGCTCGGTCTCTAGGGCTTCATCGGTCATGTCGCATTCGGACTGACGGCAACCCGTCATCCGCAACGACGACCTCGAACGGATCGTCGTACCGACTCCGCCAATCGGGGTCGTGCAAGTCGAGAGTTGTATGCGGGTCGTTGTTCGGTTCAGCGTGCCGAAATAGCAGATCTAACCGACGTTCGCTGAGAAGGTCCATGCCGGTGACAGGGCAGCGACTACCCGCTACCAGGGGCATCGACAACCAGCCGACGATGTCGGCAATGCCTGGATGGCGATCGGCGAGCACGTCGCAAAAGGCGACGACCTCTGCGACTCGTGTGTGGTTCTCGGGTGAAGCATCCGCACCGAGCCGCCATTTACGCAGTGCGGGAACGGATACGCCAACGACGCGCGCAAACTCGCTCCACGGGAACCCAAGATCGGAGATTTCAGCGAGTAGGTCGACCATTGGCTGCTTCATGCGATGCGCGGTCGCCTGCCGGTGGAGAATCGTTGCCGTGTCCACATGCAACTGATCCCATCGCTGCACGAGATCACGCGAGGACCTCAGAATCATTTCGGACTCCATGCGACCCACGGCCACATCGTCCGCCAGACGTGAGACGGTCTGAGTGCGTGTCTCCGTGTCAACGGCAGTCGACGCTGCAGTACCGACCGTGCCGGCACCGGTTGGGCTACTCGCTGGACGCTGCACTGCGACCATTACGCACGCTCCTTTTCAAACACGTCGGTCCGAAGTCTCTCAGTTGTAATGGCGTCAAAGATCTTGCGCGTCGGCGTATGCAGATCGTCGCAACGGGACAGCACGCCAGCGGCGTCGAACTCAGGCGTTTGAAGCGACGGCTCCCAGAAGCTGTCGGTATCGAGCAGGAAATAGGGTCCGGGCTCGGCGGGATTTAGCCGCCGCGTCGGCGCTGCAGGCAGCACCGCGAAACCTTGCGCTGGTCCGTAGCGAACCACGAGCGTTGAGTCCGGCGCGGTCTCGTATTGCACAACTCCCTGCCACGCTTTTGGCCTCAAGTGGGTCTCCTCAAGAAGCGAACGATCGACCGACGCGATAAATCTCTCATCGATCCACCCGGACCAATCGCCCGGTAGTTCCGAAACTGAGGGCACTCGAATCTCGTCGATGTACCGCAGACCGATGCGGCTAACGCCGTCGGGCGACAGAGCTGCCGCCGCAGCCTCGAAGCAGACTTCGAGCAACCGTCGGAACTCTGTGTATCCGTCGTACGCAGTGGTTTCGACCACTATCGCCTGGGGATTGACGGTCATCGCAGTTGTGTGATCCCGGTTCACGAACCGCGGAGTGACGGTTTGCGTTACGGACGGGATGCCGTCGGGTCCGATCTGGACGTTGTTCGTCGGCATCAGTTCGCGAATTGGTAGCAACAAGCGCACCAACTCTCGAACAGGCTCGACACGACGACTGATGTCGTCCACCTCAGGAAATCTGACCTCTGCAGCCGTCAGGACGAGCGGCGCGTTGGCAAAGGGTGGCGTAGAACTGGGAGCCACGACCCTCCTCTACTGAAACCGAAACTGTAACTGATCATGTAACACGATCGGCAGCTTGGCAACAGTAAAGAGGCAAACTCACATCAAACTCGAAGATTCTTGCGCCGAGTTTGCGGGGGCGATGACTGCCTTAGAACGGCCCTACCCGCCATGGGCGGGTGACCGGTATGACTCGCCCGGCTTCAAGATCTTCGAGATCGGCCTCTGCTTCGCGTTTGACGTGCGGCGGAAGCGCCTTGCCGCGAGCGGGGTGAAGCGCCTGTTTGTAGAGCGCCTTCGCTCGCCCACGATCCCACCGACTGATCGCTTGGATCGCGACCATACGTACGTACGGTTCCCGGTCGCGAAGCGCCTTCTCAATACAACGATGCGCGTCCTCGCCGCCCATGCGGTCGAGGGCTCGTACGGCGTGAAGACGAGCGAGCCAGTTGCGGTCTCTGAGATAGCCACATACGAGGTCCGCTGTTTTGGGGTCAGCGATCTCGCGGAGGATGACAGCGACTGTGGTTCGCGGCGACCACCACATGACGCGGCGTCGACGCAACGCGGATACGAAGACGTCAGGATGCGATGCCGCGAGCAGCATTAGAGCGTGATTGAACCGATCGACGCTCTCGCGTCCACTCCTCCATTTCACCTCAAGTCGGGCGTCACCGAAGAACGAATCGAGAAGTCGGCAGAGTCCCGCCTCCCCGGTAGCGAGAAGTGCAGCCTCTCCCTCAGCGGAGTAATCGGTCGCGAACTGGTTGATAGCTGCATCGACTGCCGCAGTTTCGCCCGCGAACAGTCGTCTCGACCTACGACGCAACACGGCCACAGTTGTACCCGAGCGCTTCGTCGGGCGCTTCCGTCGTGCCGTTCAAGTTGGTCGTCGGCACAATGTCTGGATGACTGCTTCGACCGCAGCTCGCGCGCTCGCCGAGGTGCTACTCGCCCACGCGGACCGTCTCGACAGTGACGACCTCGCGACGATTTCGGATTCGATGGTCGCCGTGCGAGCTGCGGCGCGGACCGTCGAGGAGCAGCTTCGGGCTCGCGGATGGGGTGGCGGTGTTCTGTATGGCTTCGGCGACCCACTCGATGATGAAGATGACGACGTCTACGAGTTGGAGAGCGAGGACTCCGAGGCGGGGGACGATGGAGACTTCGTCGCTCCGCCAGGCCGGAAGGTCACGTGGCAAGCGAGGTACGACTTCGTCGTGGTTGACGAGGCCAAGTTGCTCGCCTACGTCGAGCGTCGGGCACGCGAGTTGGGTTCGAGTTGGACGCGTGACGACATCATCGACCACGATCCGCTCTACGTCCTGACCTGGCTTGAGGGCTTTGCGAACCGAGACCTCGCCGATACGGGTCTCGTCTTCGCCGGTGGCCAGGACGCGATGCACGACATCGAGCAAACCCTCTGGGAGATGGCCCCAGAAATGTCGGACGATCAGTTTCCAACGGCAACGTAGGTGGGACGTGACGTGCGGTCATAGGCGTCGGAATAACGGTTGGATCTCGCTGCCAGTGGCGAGGTCGCGCACCGACCACACCTTCCCGTTGCACAGGCGGTTCAGGGGTTCCGCCTTGGGATCGCCGCCGATGACGACGGCGTAAGTTGTGAACTCACGCGAATGCTGTTGGTCGAGGTACCAGCTATGGAACGCTTCGCTCACTGCACATTGACCATCGGTGAGCATCACCACGTCGGAGTGCGTGCCAGCGACCGACCCAATCAGGTCAACCGCGGCTCGCAATGGCCTCTCGTAGTTAGTGCCGCCGCCAAGGAACAATTCGGCTGCGAGAAGCACTCGTTCGGTCGTGAAGTCCGCTGGTCGCTCGAAGCTGACGATCGCGAGATCAGTCCGAGAGCAGCCGCTCCGACTTATGTCGTCGTGGCTGCGCGACTTCTGTCGGTCCGACGCGGCTACTTCTGTCGGAAACCCTGAGTGGGCGAGGCGGGACTTGAACCCGCACATCCTTTCGGACACAGGAACCTGAATCCTGCGCGTCTGCCAATTCCGCCACTCGCCCGAGTGGAGCAGTCAGGGTAGCGGACGACGACGGCCGCGGACCAAGGCGTAGCGTGCGGTGATGGCGCTGCGCCGATTCAGTCCGATGCGGGGCCGCAAGCTCCGCGTCGACGAGGCGTTGCTCGAGCGGGCGGTCATGGGCCCGGTCGGCTACCAGTACCTGCTGCGGGTGGCGCCGAAGATCGACCGTGTCGTCATCCCGCGCACGAAGGGGCGGTTGAGTTCGACCGGTCTCGACAAGGTCGGGCTCGTCACGACGACGGGCGCCAAGTCAGGCCAGCCGCGCACACTGCCGCTGGCGTTGATCGACACGGGCGACGGGCTGCTGGCGATCGCCTCGAACTACGGGCGGCCGCCCCACCCCGGGTGGAGCGCCAATCTCATCGCCCATCCGGACTGCGAAGTCGAGTTCCGCGGCCCCAAGGCGGCCTACCGCGCCGAACTGTTGGCCGGCGACGAACGCGAGCAGGCGTGGGCGACGGTCGTCGACTTCTACGCCGGCTACGAGCGTTACCGCCAGAAGTGCGCACCCCGACAGATCCGGGTGTTCCGGCTGCGACCGCGTTAGGCGCCGACGCCGGCGGGCGCGTCGCCTTCGAGGGCGACGCGCAGCATGTTGCGCCGTGCCGTACCGAAGTCGCGCAGGGCGTAGTGCATCGTGCAGCGGTTGTCCCAGAACGCCAGGTCGCCCGCCTGCCAGCGCCAGCGCACCATGCCGTCGGGGCGGGTGGCCACGTCGTAGAGCACTTCGAGGATGGCGTCGGACTCGGCGCGGCGCAGGCCGTCGATCTTGATGGTGAACAGCGGATTCACGAACACGCTGCGCCGGCCCGTCTCGGGGTGCACGCGGATGACGGGGTGGTGCGCCGGCGGCGCGGCGGCGTTGGCCATCGTGGCGACGCCGCCCGTGGTGTCGCGGGTGGCGAAGAAGCCGTCGGCCTTGGCGGAGGAATGCGTGGCGGTCAGGCCCGACAGGAAGGCCTGGAGCGTCGGCGACAGCGCGTCGTAAGCCGAGCACATGTCGACCCACACGGTGTCGCCTCCCACCGCCGGCACGGTCTCGGCGTGCAGCATCGCCCCGAGCGGCGGGCGCTCCTGATACGTCAGGTCGCTGTGCCACACGTCGGCGCGGGCCCCCTCCTCGGAGTCGAGCGCCAGCACCTCCGGATGCCCCTCGACCGCCGGCTCGACGGGGTGCGCCGGCGTGGGTTCGCCGAAGCGGGTGGCGAGCTTCGTGAGGTCGCCAGCGTCGAGGGACTGGCCGCGGAAGAACAGCACCTTGTGGGCCAGCAGCGCGGCGCGGATGCCGGCCACGTCGGCGTCGGCGATGCCGGGCTCGAGGGTGACGCCGTCCACGACGGCGCCGAGCACAGGCGTGAGCGGTGCGACGTCCATAACCTCAAGGGTATGACGAAGCACTGGGCGCTGTTCTACGAAGGCGACGACGA
>DASZWD010000041.1 GCA_035546775.1 Acidimicrobiales bacterium | reverse complement strand
GCCACGAGGCTCAGGTATCCAGCGTCGCCGAGCAGCGCGTCGTTGGCGGCTTCGAGCGCGGTGAGGTTGTCGACGATGGCGCTCCACGCCAACGAGCCCACCGGCACGCCGAAGGTGCCTTGCAAGTCACTGTGCGCCGCGTGTCGAGAGGTGTTCGCCGCGCAACGCCCAAACGATGCGCATTCAGCGCTGATCGCGCCGAGAATTGTCAACTAGTTGATTGGGTCGTTAGGGGCGTCATCGCTCCTCCGCGAGCGTCGCTCAGCGTGGCGTACGCATCGCCGCGGTCACGTCCGGATGTTCAACTGGCCCGCGAGCGACGGCTGCGGCAGCACTTTTCGCTGATCACCTTCACGCGGGGCAATGTAGGCCGCCTCCGCCCGCGCGCCGCGGGCTGAACGCGATCCGCAGCCCGGTTGCTGCGCTTTCTCTAGGCTTAGCCTGTGGCGTTGCCGAGTGGGTCGGTCACCTTCTGCTTCACTGATATCGAAGGCTCCACCAAGCTGTTCGCCCGGCTGGGTGACGCGTATCTCGGACTCATCGAGACGCACCGACACCTGATTCGCACGACGTTCGGCGCCCGCGGCGGGGTCGAAGTGAAGTCGGAGGGCGACGGCTTCTTCTTCGCGTTCCCGACCGCGGCCGGTGCCGTCGAAGCGACGGTCTCGGCCCAGCTCGCGTTGCGTATCTTCGTATCGGGAGATGACCGAGCGGTGCGCGTTCGAATGGGTCTCCACACCGCGACCGCCGAACCCGTCGGAGACGACTACATAGCCTTCGCGGTCCACGAAGCGGCCCGCGTCGCGGCGACCGCTCATGGCGGCCAGATCGTGGTCTCGCAAACCACGAGAGCCGACGCGGTGGTCGACGACGAACGCATCGGTTTCGAGGACCTCGGCGCACACGACTTGCGCGATCTCCCGTCACCCATGCGCCTCTTCCAGGTCACGCATCCTGAGCTTCAAGCGGCGTTCCCACCCTTGCGCACCACTCCGACGCGACGCGACAACCTGCCGGTGCTGCTTTCGAGTTTCGTGCGGCGTGACGAGGAGCTCTCCACAGTGGTGAACCTTGTCGCCGCTCATCGTCTGGTGACCATTACGGGCGCAGGTGGTGCGGGAAAGACGCGGCTCGCCCTCGAAGCGGCACGCGGCGCGGCCTCGGCGCGCCCCGACGGCGTCTGGTTCGTCGATCTTTCCGCTGTCCGAGACGAGAGCGCAGTCGCCGACGCGGCCGTCACGGCCCTCGGCGTGGCGCGTGAACCGAACCAACCGGCTCTCGATCAACTGCGCGACTTCGCGAGGGCTAGGGCCATGCTCGTCGTCCTGGACAACTGCGAGCACGTGCTGGGCGCGGCGACCGACGTCGCGCTATCACTGCTCGACCAATCGTCGTCAGCCTCCGTGCTGGCGACCAGTCGGGAGCCGCTCGGCGTCCTCGGCGAAGTCGTGTGGCGCCTCGATTCGATGAGCGCGGAACAGGGCCGCGAATTGTTCATCCGACGAGCCGAGCAGGCGGGCGCCGCCTTGCCGCGCGACGAAGCCAGTGACGCCGCCATCGCCCAGATCTGCCGACGTCTCGACGGCATCCCCCTCGCCATCGAGCTCGCGGCAGCTCGCGCCACGGTGCTGCGGCCCGATCAGATCGCCGAGCGGCTCGACGACCGCTTCCGCCTTTTGACGGGTGGGGCCCGTACCGTCCTCGGCCGGCAGCGAACGTTGGAAGCGGCGCTCGACTGGAGCCATGACCTCCTCGACGAGGACGATCGGGCGCTCCTGCGACGGCTATCGGTCTTCGCGGGGACCTTCGACCTCGCAGGCGCCGAAGCAGTGTGCGGGCGCGACGTGCTCGACGGCCTGGCGCGCCTGGCGGCCAAGTCGCTCATCGTCGTCGTGCCCGCGCGCGATCACCTGCGTTACCGCCTGCTCGACACGATCCGCAGTTACGGATGGAACAAGCTCGTCGTCTCGGGTGAGGACAGCGAGTACCGCGGTCGCCATCTCGCCCATCACGTCGACGTGGCGCACGCGACAGCACCGGGTCTCTTCGACGACCGAGAATGTGCTGCCGTCGATGTGCTTCGTGAGGCCAACGACAACTTCCGCGCCGCATTGGACTGGGCGATCTCGTCGGGCGACGCAGTCAGCGCCCACCATTTAGCGGGACACCTGTGGCTGTTCTGGTCGCTGACCGGATCGGTGCCCGAGGGGTCTGCCTGGGTGCACCGGGTACTCGACATGAACTCCGACGTCGACGTCGATCTTCGGGCGCTGGTGGCCAGCGGTGCCGCCCACCTTTGGCAGCTGTCGCGCTCCCACACGGAGGTCGCCGAGCTCGCATCGTCGGTTGTCGCGCGGATGCTCGAACGGGGAGGTAGGCCTCGATGGTATGAGGTGTGGGCCGCCATGCTTTCCGGTGGCGTCACGAACTCCGGCGTCTACTTCGTCACGGACTTGGCGCTGGACGCGGCACGCCGTTGCGCCAACCCCAGCGTCCTGGCCACCGTGCTTGTCGAGCGCGCGCAAGAGCTCCGAAGCCGCGGACGTCTCGAAGAGGCCTTACTGACGGTGGAGCAGGCTGAGCTCGAGGCGCGACGGTCCGGGTCGATCGCGTTGGTGGCCTACACCCTTTGCCGCAAGAGCGCGATGGTCGCAGAGGCCGGTGAGCGCTTCGGCGCCGTAGGTATCGCCCGCGACGCGGTGGCCGCGGCGCGTCGTGGGCCGAACGTGTACTTCCTGATGTACGCGCTCGAGACTCTGGGGCTGTGCTGTGCCGAAGTCGAGGACAGCGAGGCCGCGACCGCGGCCTACGCCGAGCTGCTCCACGTCGCAATGGAATGCGGCGCGGCGCTCCCAGCCGCACGCGCCAGTCTCGAGCTTTCAGCCCTCGCCGCTGGCAACGGAGAGTTCGAGGAGGCTCGCCGCCTTCTGCGCGACGCGAGGTCTGCGCTCGCCGGCATCGCCGCGCACGACCCGCCGGCATTCCTGCTGATGGCGATGGCCGGTCACGCCCGGGGAGAGATCTGCCTCCTCGAGGGCGACCATGCGGGCGCGCGCCGGGTGTTCGAGGCGAGCGCGGCGGCGGCTGACGGCCTCGGCATCGCGTGGGTGAAGGCGTTCGCGCAGAATTCACTCGGATGGCTCGCCCTCGCAGAAGGGAACTTCGATGCAGCCGAGGCGCACCAACTTGCAGCAGCGAGCGCGATCTTGGAAGCACCGTCGGCGGACGAGGCATTCCTGCAACGCCAGGCGCTCGCCGCGAGCAGCCGCGGCCGGGCCGCAGTCGCGTTCGCGCGCAACGACGAGGCGGCAGGCTGGGAGCTCGTCAACTCCGCGGCTGACTACTTGGACCTCAGCGACGCCAGTCCACGCGTCGCCACGATCCTGTTTCGCCGCGTGATGAGTAACCACACACGCGCGCCGGTTCACATGCCAGAGGCCGCTCGTTGAGGCGACGAACTACCTCACACGTCCGACGAGACTCGCGCGGGGCCGCGTGACCGAGAAGCCTCAGGCGATGCGGCGAGCGAGTACGCGCCGCGCCATCCCGGCGACGAACAGGTCGCCGGCGGCGTCGAGCTTGGCGCCGTACTCCTCGTCCTTGGCGACGAGTTCGGCGGCGGTATCGACCGCGGCGGCGGACTCGTACATCGCCAACCACCGCAGTTCACCGAACGCGCCGTAGGCCGAGCTACAGAACAGCACCGGCGCGTGCGTGAGTTGGGTGTGCAGGTCGGCCATCTCGACGCCGAACACGCCCGCAGCCGCGAGCTTGCCCGGCGCAGGAATCGCCATGATGTTCTCGCTGTAGGAACCGACGCGGGCACGAACGAATTCGCCGCCGGACGTGTGGATCGTCTGGAGCCACGAGTCCTGCGGTGCCGTCGTCGCCCACGGCGCCGCCTTCGCCACCAGGCTCAGGTATCCAGCGTCGCCGAGCAGCGCGTCGTTGGCGGCTTCGAGCGCGGTGAGGTTGTCGACGATGGCGCTCCACGCCAGCGAGCCAACCGGCACGCCGAAGGTGCCTTGCCACAACGTCGTCGCCAACTGGGTGCGCGTGTTCACCGCTTCGGTGATCTCGAGCGCCCAAGCCCCGATCTCGTCGGGAGGCCCTTGGAACGTGACCATGCGTTGGAAGATCATCATGTGCGTGCCCTTCTGGGGCGGGACCATCTCGCCACGAAATCACTGTGCGCCGAGTGTCGAGAGGTGTTTCGCCGCGCAACGCCCAAACGATGCGCATTCAGCGCTGATCGCGCCGAGAATTGTCAACTAGTTGATTGGGTCGTTAGGGGCGTCATCGCTCCTCCGCGATCCGCTCCAGCACGACCTCGGCAATCCGCGCGCCGTGGGTGTCCTGCAGGAAGTGGGCGGCGTCGTCGAACACGTCCCACGTCGAGTGCGGGATCCGTT